>JANNYV010000142.1:0-1962 GCA_031410275.1 Bacteroidota bacterium | reverse complement strand
CAATCCGTTATTGAGCCCATATTGGATGTAAAACGGAAACAGTCTGTTAAACTGATCGACATTGAATTTGAATTCAGCTTTGTTCATTAATTAACTGACATTAAATATTTCATTCAAGTTTTCGTCTTCTTGTTTATGCCTTCCAACGGGTAAATGTGATTTAACGAATGTATTTATCGCATGCTTCCATTCTGCAAAAAAACTTAGTACACTTTTATGACCGGTTAAAAAATAACGGGGAACACTTGGTGCCGAGGTAAAATCAATATCAACTTCATTACGATGTTTGAATGCTTTCCATTTTTCATCCAATATGGGCTCAATAACGGATTGCTCAATAGTCTTTTTTATAATTCTATACATGGTATTATATTTTTTGTCCTATTACAGTGATTGCATTTCCTTTCTTCGATTTAAACCCGGTAAGGAAAATATCTGCTGATACAAATGCTTTGCAAATTGGCAATGACAACAACTGAAATATTGTTCCTCCCTTCTTCATCAGGTAAGCCGTTTCCCAAGCAAGACGTGAAAGCCATCCATCAGTTTGCGCAGAAAAAATAATATTAAATCCTTCCGATTCAAAGCGTTGTTTCAAATCATTCAATGAATACACTTGTCCGGGGTGTTCATGTTTCAACCATTCTTGATGCTCCTGAAACCATGCTTCAGGGAATACAGATGACTGAGTAATATGCGGCATTTTTACCATGAGATAGCCACCTTGTCGTAGTTTTGAAAATGCATCGGCAAATGGCATTTGCTCTTTTTCGATATGTTCAAATACATCAACGGAATAAATTAAATCAAATCCATCAGACGGAAGTGTATGCAAAAATCCTTCGTGAATAGTAAGGTTTGGCAAATTTAATTTACTTTGTGCAAATCGTACATTTTTTAATGCATCTTGATCTATGTCGAGTGCAGTGACATTTGCTTGTGTAAGGGCTTTTGCCATCATGAATGAGTATTCGCCATAACCGCAACCAAGGTCTAATACATTTTTCATTTCATGCAAAGGCAATTGTGAAATATGTTTTTTAAATACTTTAGAACGCGCATAATTACCGATATTGGTATAGCCCAAAATTTTATTCACCCATTTGGCTAATGCAGGGTTGGCCTGCATTCGTCCGCTTAATAATGGTTGTGCTAAACCGTATTGCAATTTAATTGTTTGTGACATAGTTTTTTATTTTAAATGATTGTTTTGAAATAGTTTCTGTTGATGAAAACCTTGTAGCTTTTTGCCATGCTGCTTTTTGATTTCCTGATAAGTATTTTACCCATCCTGCGATGATACAATAATGCATAAAATCGAAATAGAAAGGGAGATAGAAAATTTTTATCCGGATATTTTTTGTTTCAAAGAAATAACCAAGCAAAGCAATGGTATGAAATACAATTTGCAAAAGCAACATGGTAGTCAAGAAAGTGGATTCGCCTAGCAGAAATAAGTTGGAAATAAATGCGGTTATTATTAAGATGGGCGTAATCATCCATCTTGATAAACGATGAATACTAAATTGAAGACTCAGAACTCCGTATTTAAACGGATTAATAAAATCAGCAAGACGCAAAACAGATTGCAATCCACCTGCACTGATACGTACTTTTCGTTTATACTCTTCTTTAATATTTAAGGATGGATTTTCATATGCAAATGCGTTTGGCTCATACGCTATTCTATAACCTTTACGAATAATGCCCATCGAAATCATAAAATCATCGAGTATAGTATCTTCTGGCATCGGCGTAAACAAGGCTGTACGAATAGAGAATAATTCTCCGGCAGCACCTACGAGCGATGTTAATGCCGCATCTTGCTTTTTGAGAAATGATTCATACTTCCAATAAATTCCTTCAGTGGCGGCCGCTGCGTTACCAATACTCATGACTCTTTTTTCACCCGAAACACCTCCGGTGTGTTCATCTCCATAATGCTTTACCATTTCTTGTAAA
>JANNYV010000141.1:0-1615 GCA_031410275.1 Bacteroidota bacterium | reverse complement strand
CGCTCATGATCAAAATGAAAGATCTTTTCACGGAGTACAAAATCTTCCAGCAGCACCGGCCCACGCTCTCCGGATTTCAAACTGTTCTGGTTGTCAGAAATGTGCATGCCCTGGTTAGTGGTTAAAAACGGATGTGCCTTGTCAGCCGTTTGGTGGGTTTCTCCACCTGGCTTTTTTTTGTTGCTATTTTTCATGATGATGGTTTTTATCCTGATGGAAGAAATGAGCAGTTTTAATTATTGATGGCATTTATATTCAAACCCTGTTTGCATTAATGTGATGGCATATCATCAAACCTTATTCCATAAAGGTTTATATATAGAAACGCAGCAATGATTTTAAAATAAAAGACTTTTACTTAGTAGATGGGAAAAAGATTACTCATGTATGTCAGTAAAGAATGGAGAAATATTCCTGTTGAGGTTTTTATATTACAGGAATCCCATAACAAAAAATTTGCTTAAAAAGTTTACCTGTGTAAACACATCAAAAATCGCTTTTAACTTCCTGGATTTGATCATCCGTAATACAACTTATGATCGGTTAAAATATCTTTGCATTTTATTATCAAATGCTGCAAGATGAATAAGAAAGATATTTTTGACAGTATGCGTTCAGGCGAAGTCATTCGACTGGATGATGCCCGGTACCACAAAGTGCAGGCTGTGGTTGAACGTACGATACAACTGAACAGCCTTTTAAATACCTCGTCAAACATTGAGCAGGCACGAAAATATATAAGCGAAATAACGGGTACTGAAATAGATGCTTCCACAATAATATTTGTTCCCTTCTACACCAACTTTGGCAGGTTCATCAGCCTTGGTAAAAATGTATTCATCAATCATGCCTGCTCTTTTCTGGATATGGGTGGTATTACCATTGAAGACAATGTACTCATTGGGCCCAAGGTAAATCTTATCACAGAAAATCATCCGTTGCATCCCGGCGACAGAAAAGCTTTGATCTGCAAACCGGTACTGATAAAACGCAATGCATGGATAGGTGCGGCTGCTACTATTTTGCCCGGTGTTACCGTTGGCGAAAATTCGGTGGTGGCTGCAGGTGCGGTGGTGTCAAAAGATGTTCCGCCAAATACCGTGGTGGGTGGTATTCCTGCAAAACACATCAGGCATATTGAGGTTTGAAATGTATACAGGTAAATAATAAAACCCCGTATAGTAGAAACTACCGGGGTTGAAGCTTTTCTAAAAACTATTGCTTGTTGTATGAGGCAGCAAAAGTATTGTTTGTAACTGCACTGTAATATTATGTTATGATTAAGAAGACAAGAGTGCCAGCCTGGCAGGATAAAAAATAAAAGCAATAAAAATTATTATGAAAGTAGTCCCGGATTTGGTGAGCTTCCTGCCGGTTTTGATTTGTCATCGGGCAGGGGAATAAATTCTTTGTTGTCGTTAGGTGGCAGAATAATTCTTCCCTGCTTCCAGTCTTCTTTGGCCTGTTCAATGCGTTCCTTACGGGACGAAACAAAGTTCCACCAGATAAAACGTTCTCCCAATGGTTCACCGCCCAGCATCATCAGCGTTGTGTCTTCTTTAGCAACGATCAATGGATCAGCGCCTTTGCTGAACACCAGCATTTTTGCTTCGCC
>JANNYV010000140.1:0-2474 GCA_031410275.1 Bacteroidota bacterium | reverse complement strand
TTAGAAAACTCCGTGAAATACGACCTGTTTCAAAGAGAAAACATTAAGGTTTAAATTTGCTGATAAACTCCAAAACCTTTTGAATATCCTCCATTAAATAGTTCGAAACTTGTACCGTTGAGTCCGCAAAAAATCAGAGTGAGTACGAAGAGCGAAAGCGATGAGTGCGTACTCTGATTTTTTACTTCACTCTCACTCTGTTTCTCGCTCTCTCTGAAAATTATTATTTAAGGTTAGTTCTAAAATTATTTAAGATTAGCTCTAAAATCAATTTCAAATCCATTAAGAATTGGTTCGAAACATACATCCTTGAGTCCGCTGACATCTACAACCCGCTTTACGAGCGGGTTTTTAGTTCGAAATGGTATTCATCTTTTTACCAGTCAAGTTTAGGAAAACTCAAAAGTTGTGGAATTTCAGTTTTAATTATTTATTACCTTTACGCATAAAATGAAAACTAATTATCGATTCATAACTGATTCGGAACCTTCAGATGCTGAATTGGCTGAAATAATGTTTGGTGCGACTGAGTCCGCAATAGAAAAGGCAGAAATTGCAAAAAAGCAACTTTTAGAGAATTTGAATAAGTACCTGAAAAGTACAAAAGAAAAGTATGCAAAAAGAATAGTTGTAAATGAAGCAACAACCTAAATTGATTATAATTGCCGGGCCAAATGGTTCAGGGAAAACAACAATTACAAATCAAATATTAAAACACCATTGGATTGAAGGATGTGTTTATATTAATCCTGACAATATTGCAAAAGAGAAATTTGGTGATTGGAATGATAGCGAAAGTGTATTAAAGGCCGCAAAATTTTCAACAGAATGGAGGGATAATTGCATCGCAAAGAAAGAAAGTTTAATATTTGAAACTGTACTCTCATCCCAAGAAAAAATAGATTTCCTGATTAAAGCAAAAGAAGCGGGTTATTTTAGCAGATTGTTTTTTATTGGAACAAATGACCCTACCATTAATGCCAGTCGTGTTACTAAGAGGGTTTTAGAAAATGGTCATGATGTGCCGATTCAAAAAATTATTTCAAGATATTATAAATCAATAGCAAACTGTTGTGTGGTTACACCCCCATTGGCGTGAGATTGAGGCGTAGCCAATTTGCACTGGCATCTCGTGCACTTATAAATGTAAATCTGTTCATTTTTTTGCATTGTTTAATTACGCACCTTCATTTTGTTTGCCTCCGCATAACCCATCCCAAGATAAAGATGAAAGAGTTTTTTTTTCACCGTCTTCTTAGTACAACTATACCAGTTCGATTCAAAGAGTAGAAAGTTCTTTTAAAATAAGTCCGCTTTAAGATTTATTTGCAGATTACATTTTGTTTATATATTTTTGCTTAATTATAAACAAAATGAATTTATTTTCAATTTCAGATCTGCAAAAATTCTCAGGCATAAAAGCCCATACAATAAGAGTGTGGGAACAGCGATACAATGCATTGAGTCCAACCCGTTCAGATGGAAATACAAGATATTATGATACTACACAATTAAGAAGATTACTGAACATTGTAAGTTTGATGGAATCGGATTATAAGATATCAGAATTATGTTTCATGACAGATGAGATGCTGTTTAAGCTGTTGGAAGAGAAGCAAAAAAGCATTTTGTTGGGTGAAGGAGCCAATGAATATTTTATTTCGCAATTGATTGCTGCTGCAACAACGTTTGATGAAGCCCATTTTGAAAAAATATTTTCTAACTGTCTGCTTCGCTTGGGTATGAGGAATACTTATCTCAGTGTGATTTATCCTCTGCTCAACAGAATCGGGATAATGTGGTCAGCCGGAACAATGTCTCCTGCTTATGAGCATTTCAGCTGTAATATCATTAAACAAAAATTATTTAGCGCGATTGATTCTCTTCCTCCTGCTAAATCATCACGAAACAGTTGGTTATTGTTTCTTCCTGAAAATGAGTTTCACGAAATAGGGCTATTGTTTTCTCACTATCTCATAAGACAGGCAGGTAAAAAGGTAATTTATTTGGGTAGCAATGTTCCCTTTGATACGCTGATTGAAGCCGTTGATAAAACAATTCCGGGGCATTTACTTTTCTTTTTAGTTCATCATGATACACTAGAAAATTCACAGGGTTATATAAATAGTTTGAAAAATCATTTTGTTAAAGTAAAGATTCATTTAACAGGCAATGAAAAATTAATTAGCCAGTTAAAAATTGGAAAGGAATGTCATTGGATTCGTTCTGTGGGTGATTTGGAAAAACAATTAAGTTGAATTTAATGTTTAGATATTTAATACTAATTATAAACGCAATGAAATGCCCAAAATAGCAATCATAGGTTCCGGATTTTCAGGTTTGAGTGCTGCAGCTTATCTGTCCGCAGCAGGGCATGATGTACACGTGTTTGAAAAAAATAATTCAATTGGTGGCAGAGCGAGGCAATTAAAGACCGAATCAGGTTATGTGTTTGATATGGGACCAAGCTGGTA
>JANNYV010000139.1:0-2559 GCA_031410275.1 Bacteroidota bacterium | reverse complement strand
TGTTGGCTTTTGCTGCCATTGCAATTGTAATAGATTATACAGAAAAGGTGGAAGACTTTGTAAATAAACATGTCCCCGCCACACAAATTCTACTCTATTTCAAAAACTTCATTCCTTATATTCTCGCACTACTTTTCCCTATTTTTATTTTTGTCGCGGTTATATTTTTCACATCACGCTTGGCTAACCGTTCCGAATTAATTGCCATGCTGAGTAGCGGCATGTCATTCAAACGCTTACTCCGTCCGTATATTATTGGGTCGGGTATTATTTCCATTGTATTACTATTTGCTAACCATTATATTATTCCTCGGGCTAATAAAAGCCGTTTAAGGTTTGAAGAAAAATATCTATGGGAAAAATCGTATAGCAAAGATGATAACTTTCATATGCGTATCAATCCACAGGAATATATTTTTATGCAAAGCTATAATCACGAATCAAAAACGGGTTACCGCTTTAGTTATGAAAAAGTAGAAGGCACTTTCATTACACATAAAATAATTGCCGACCGTTGCGTTTATGATAGTATAAAAAAAGAATGGCAACTTTTTGATGCCATCGAACGGTTTAATGCCGGTGCTAAAGAACGTATGACTAAATACACATCAGTCTTTAAAAAATTTAATTTTTCTCCTTCCGATTTAATTGAACGGCGCGAACAAAAACAATTGATGACATCACCTGAGTTGAACCGATTTATAGAACGTGAGAATGAAAAAGGCAGCGAAGCACTCACTGAATATTATATCGAAAAATACAGACGTACCGCGTCTCCATTTAGTGCGTTTGTGCTTTCGATTATCGGCGCGTGTATTGCTTCTCGAAAAGTGAGAGGCGGAAGCGGCATTCATTTGGCTGTGGGCCTACTCATTAGTGCGATTTATGTGCTCATGATGCAATTCTCTACAACCTTTGCTGTGAAAGGGGATTTGCATCCTTTCATTGCGGTATGGATACCGAATATTGTATTCAGTTTTGTGGCCATTTATTTTTATAAACGATATTCGAAATAATTTCGTTGATTCATTTCCATCTGATTTGAAATTCAAAACTTACCATGAACTATTTCACAAAAAGCCCTGCAGTGGCGGTTCAAAAACATCCATCCTGCAAAACTTGTTAGTCCCAAACTTTATTCCGATTTTTACGCATGAATTTAAATTTAACCCGACCTATAGCCTGTGTCGATTTGGAAACTACCGGTGTCAGCATTACACAAGACAGGATTGTTGAAATATCAATTATTAAACTTCACCCCGACGGAAAGAAAGAAATAAAAACGCGTCGTATGAATCCGGGAATTCCTATCCCTAAAGAAGCTTCTGCAATACATGGCATCTTTGATGAAGATATTGCCAATGAGCCTACCTTTAAAGAGCTGGCAAACGGCATCAAACAATTTCTTGAGAACTGTGACTTGTGTGGCTTCAATTCTAATAAATTTGATTTCCCTATTTTGACCGAAGAGTTTTTCCGAGCCGGATTGGAAGTTAATTTCAGAGACAGGCATTTAGTTGATGTTCAGCAAATATTTTTCAAAAAGGAACCAAGAAATTTAGGCGCTGCCTATAAATTTTATTGCAATAAAGAAATAGAAAATGCGCATAGTGCTGAAGCCGATGCCTTGGCAACTATTGATATCCTTTTTGCTCAAATAGATCATTACGAAGACTTGACCAATAATGTAGAGGAACTCGCCGCACTTTCGAAAGGAGAAGATTTTCTTGATTATTCACGCAGAGTAAAATTATTAAATGGTGTCCCTGTTTTTAATTTCGGGAAATATAAAGACAAAGCGGTTGCAGAAGTTTTGAAGAAAGAACCACAATATTATGATTGGATGATGAAGGGCGACTTTGCGCTAGATACCAAAAATGTGGTCTCAAAATTGTTTCATGAAATGATGTTTAAAAAAGTTTAAGAGAAAATAAAATACGCCCTTTATTGTTTAATTATCATTCTGCGTGTAATTTGCCAACCCTAAAGCCTGCTGTTGAATAAAATTGTACTCATACCGACCTTTAATGAAATTGAAAATATCGAAAAAATAATTCGTAAAGTATTTTCATTGGCTGAAGTATTTCATGTCCTTATCATTGATGACGGCTCACCTGATGGCACTGCATCTGTGGTCAAAAAATTACAACAAGAATTTGCAACCACATTATTTTTAATAGAACGTCAAGGCAAACAGGGATTAGGCACTGCTTATATTGCTGGATTTAAATGGGGCTTAAAAAACAACTACGATTATATTTTTGAGATGGATGCCGACTTCTCCCATAATCCTGAAGACCTCATCAGGCTTTATTACACATGCCATGATGATGGCGCTGATATGAGTGTTGGTTCACGTTATGTAAAAAATGGGAAGGTTGAGAATTGGCCTATGAATCGCGTATTTATTTCCTATGGTGCATCGGTCTATGTTCGCTTAATTACCTGGATGCATGTAAAAGATTGCACCGCCGGATTTGTCTGTTACAAACGCAATGTGTTAGAAAAAATAAATTTAGATTCAATTCGGTTTATCGGATATGCATTTCAGATAGAAAT
>JANNYV010000138.1:0-2803 GCA_031410275.1 Bacteroidota bacterium | reverse complement strand
CCTTATTTTCCGGGTTTATTGCAATTGAATTTGCAGAAGATGATATTTTTGTAATTCCTTTTAGCTCCTCAAATATATTATGATACATATATTCAGAGTTCGACTTGTAACTTACATTGTAATCATTGTTATTGGGTTTGTAAATTTTAATATAATCAATGTCCATTGAAGCGGGTTCGCACCAGCTATGCATTGCTAAATTAATAAAGAGTGAATTACATTGATTAAATGTAGGAATCATTGTAGAATCAATGGTTTTAAATTCACGATTGTCAAAAAAAGTGGTCACCTTTTCTGGTGTCCAAACGCAAGTCCAGATATGATACTCATCACTGATTAATTGTGGTGCGTCAGCCTGATAGGTATGCCCACATGAAGGAACACGAGGGTAAGGTCCGTTTGTTCCTGCATAATGTTGCGTAGAGAAAAATTGATTAGCTTGGTCGCCGCCGTTATATTCGAAAATATCTATTTCAGAGTAGCCACTCCATAGCCAGAATGAAGGACATGAAGTTGCCTGTGGTAATTTGCAACGCATCTCAAACATACCATACCGATATCCTGATGTATATGCTTCTGTCCAAGGAAATCCCTGATTTGGCATGGCAGTATCATACACTACATCTTTTTTTGTCATCAACATGCCGGATTTAAATGTTGCAAATCTTGTTCTACCCGAAGCAAAACAAGTAAATGGGCTATCTAATTTTGCAGCATGTAATCTCAATATTCCGCCGGGCTCTAAACTAACTTGCGATTCACTATAATACTCTCCCCAACTACTTTCTTTACAAGTCGGAGAAATGCAATCTCCCCAACCCCAATATCTGTCATCAGGTTCTAATTGCCATACTTTTTTTACATCCGCTATGCTATTATATGTATCAAAGTTATCTTCCAACACTAAGTGATAATTTGATTTATCTAATTTACATTGGGCATGAATTGAATACGGTGTAAACAAACAAAATAATACGGCAATATATAGCTTGTATTTCATGCTTTTCTGATATTTGGCAAAGTCTGAGTATTGTTCCATCTGCCCGGTTTATAACACTAAGGTATCTATTTAAATTAATAAACGCAATGTAAAGAGGATTTTACATTACTTCGTCTACTTTTGCTGAAAGCAGTATGCACATGATCTCGTTACATAAAAAATATAGCCATAGCATTTCCATTGCCATTGTTGTATTGCTTACTGTAATGATCGAATACATTTTATTTGGTAAAATATTTCTTCATCCAAATGAATATTGCTTTGTATTGAATCCTGATGGCACTCAAATTTATTTTGATTATGCCTATTATGTAAAATTCGGGAATGGCACTTTGCTGACGAATCAGAATTATCCGTTTTATGAATTAATATTTATGACCGATGCACAGGCGTCTATGTCGTTATTGTTTAGCTTTATCAATCATCATATATTCCCGATTGAAAATTATAGCATTGGTATATTTAACGGAATGCTTCTTTACAGTATCCCGCTCTGTAGTTATTTTCTTTTTAAAATTTTCAGGCATATCAACATCAATTATTTTTTCAGTATACTGTTTGCATTGTTTGTTTGCTTTTTATCGCCTCAATTGGTTCGCATGACTGCCGGGCATTATGGATTGGGCTATGTATTTTTCTTCCCGGCTTTAATTTACCTGATGTTTAAACTGACAGATGCCCAGAATAATTCATTGAAGTATGTTGCTGGAATTATGTTGCTATTACTTTTCTTCGGTCTCAATAACGGGCATATGTCCTTAGCCGGATGCCTGCAGGTATTTGTCTTTGGTGGAGTTTGGTTATTGATAAATAAAAAGCAAAAAGGGCTCACTAAATATCTTCCGGTACTTACAGCTATCTTCTCTTTTGTTATGTTGTTTCTAATTATTCGTGGTTTGGATTTTGTGCATGACCGTGAAAAATTTCCCTGGGGCTTTCTTATTTTTCACGCACAATTTGAAAGTATATTTTTGCCAAGCTCGGGAATACTATATGATTTTATCAATAACCTGACACCTATTATACATGTCAATGGTGAGGGTGAAGCATATGTCGGTATCATCGGTTTTTTCTTTCTTGGATTTTCATTATACAGACTTGTAATCTTTATTAAACGAAAAAAATTAAACAGAATTTTATTTCCTCTACTCAATAAAAAAGTGAATGTGTTGCTGCTGGCCGGGATCTCAATTCTGATGTATGCAATGGCAATCCCTTTTCGTTGGGGGCTGCAATTTGTATTAGGATATATTCCTTTCCTAAATCAATTTCGTTGCCCGGGAAGGTTTTCCTGGATATTCTTTTATGCATTTAGTATTTACATGGTGTATTATTTGTATATCATTTTTCGCAGGGTTCATGCGAAGCAGAAATATTTTTCGTACATTATTATTGTTGTCGTTGTCATGTTTTACTCATTAGATATTTATAGCTTAAGTAAACATAATTTTAAATATGATGAAGGGAAAAACTATGCAGCAAATCCTTTTATCAAACAGCAGGCGTTATTATTTTTTTTGAAATCGAATGGAATTGATACAAGCCACTATCAGGCAGTGTATGGCTTGCCACTGTGTAATGCATGGAGTGGTAAATTCGGAAAAGACATAGACCCGAATGCACTAGTAAGAAGGATGGCGGCCATTTCATATTGCAGCGGTATTCCATGGATCAATGCAAAGCTTTCACGTATTTCTGTTTCGCAAATTTTAGAATCTGCACAGTTGGTGAGCAATCAACTTATAGAAAAGGAAATACTGCATAAAATATCATTGCATAAAAATATACTCTTTATTCATCAAC
>JANNYV010000137.1:0-2635 GCA_031410275.1 Bacteroidota bacterium | reverse complement strand
AACTCAAAGTGATTTTTTTTTTCAAAAAGAATACTCAGCTTTAAAATGTTTAATCTCAAGTGGAATTTTTATTATAAAAGAAAGTAAGACCAACTGACTAATGTTTTACCTTCTTTCAACGTCTTGTCAGAAAGTATTTTAAAAACCCTGAAATTTTGCCTTTTTAAATAAATAGTTTTACATTTATCCTTATGAATAGTAGCCGCTCGAAATATTTACTGCTGATTATTGTTTGCGGTTGCGCTATTTTATTTTTTGACGGATGCAAGAAACAAGATACTTCATATACGAAGAACAGCATTGTATTGTCTGCTGTGGAAGTAGACAATGGTATTAAACTCACATGGGATAAAATAAATTCGAATGATTTTATTCGATATGAAGTGTATCGTTCAGACAGCCCGATTCCTGATCCAACAGCAAAAGAACCTATTAATTCATCTTTATTAATGGGAAGTATTTCAAATAATGATACTAATTTTTTCATTGATTCAACCAGCATTGGAAATAGTTATTATAAAGTACAGGTTGTTTTGAAATTAAGAAATCTTATCAGTAATGATATAACAAACCAAAGCGGATTTATTATACCGGGATCCTTTAATAATGCATACATAAGTAAAGAGTTGAAACGCATTTATTTTCGTGACGGGCAAAACCGTTTTACGGTGTTTGATTACGCATTAGATAGTATGCTTCTCATCAACAAAGTGTTGCCTTCTCCGTACTACTCATTTACCATTGCCAACAACGAAAATAATGTCCCTGTTTTATATGCCTATGCAGGGTCAAATATATTAGGTGAATATAATTGCACAACGCTCAACCTAATGAAAAATCATTCATTACCTATTTACACATCTAATTTTAGTATCGCCAAAGGTGCACTGTATCTTAATCTTGCAAATGATTCAGTGGTAACCTATGATTTGGCAACTGATATGCGTATTGATGGAGTTGCTGGATATGGCAATTATAAATCAATCATTTCATCTAGCGGGAATGCCTTGGTGACAACCTCCTTTGCAACACCGGGTTATGTAACTTATTATAGCATTGGCATCGACAAAAAACCAATCTATACCGGTCAGATTTATGATAACTCGTATATGTTGTCAGACCTCTGTGTAGTTTCTCCATCGGGCACTAATATTATGTCGAACGCCGGTGGTAATGGTGCGATTATATTAGATCAAAATTTTACAGCAACAGGTATTCTCGAGAACCCGAATTTCTCAATTTTCAATGATTTTATATTTACTGATGATGAGCACTTTGTGCTTGCTCGAACCTCTTCGAACGATCATCTTGAAGTCTATAATATGAATACATTAAAACTCAACCAAAGTATTCCTTTACTTTCTGCAAGTTCATTTTCACTGTCAAGTGTCTTTCTAGATGGGAACATACTCCTACGAGTAGAAAACACATTCAGTCAATCTACCGGACAAAACCTTATTTCAATCCGTAAGAAAACACTTCAATTCTGATATGCAGTATTATTTTAAATATTATCTTTTGTTTTTTATTCTTGTTCTTTGGGTACATGTTGCTCAAGCAAAAAAGAACCCATCAGATTCAACCCAACATCAAATTTGTAAAAACACTGTCTCAATAAATTTTTTGGAACCTGTTCTTAAGTTACTTTCAAAAAATGCAAGTGTCGACAGCAGCTTCAACTTAAAAGCGCCTGTGATTTTTTATGGCAGACAAACCCGTAAAATGTTTTACCGGGCCGGGGTGCGTATTTCAATGAAAAATAAATTAGATGAAAGTGATTTGTTTGCTGATAAAAAGAAGGAAAATTACAACCGATATGATGGGACAATAAGCGCATTGAAAATTAAATCAATTGCTGATAAAATTAAAATTGGGTATGGTCTGACAGCAACTGGTTTTGTTTTGTTTGACAGAAAAATATTTGACAGTGGTTTTGATAAAGTTACATTCAATAATCGCACTTGGAGTATTGCCTGTGGTCCGGATTTGTTCTTACGATATGAAATCAATAAACGTTTAAGCCTGTTTACTGAATATTTATTTGCGTATCAATTTTATAAAAGTTATTCGGGAAAAGAGTTTTCAGCTTTCCCCGATCAGAATTATGCAAATGAAAAAAGTACTCAACATGGCATTCAATTTGACTATCCAATAACAATATACCTGACTTATCATTTTTAATAAAATCACTTTATATGAAAACTAAAATCATGCTTTCCGCATTTGTGTTATCAAGTTGCTTCTTGTTTATTCAATGTAATAAAAATAAGTCGACCAAGAATAATGATGTGCCTGTGCTTCCTACGGAGCCCTACAATTACACTGTAAATGTTCCGCTTACAGTATTTGTTTCAGACAATACACCTGCTGACAATAAAATTTCGGATGAAGGAGCTACATTAGGAAGGGTCTTGTTTTATGATAAAAAACTATCTATCAATAATCAGGTAGCATGTGGTTCCTGCCATTTTCAATCAAATGCCTTTGCAGACCCTGTGAACTTTAGTACCGGATTTGAAGGAAAAAAAACAGGACGCAATTCAATGTCTATTGTGAATGTGATGAATTCGACAGGCTATTTTTGGGATCATAGAACAGCAAAGTTAGAAGACATGGTATTGCAGCCTATCAAACA
>JANNYV010000136.1:0-3543 GCA_031410275.1 Bacteroidota bacterium | reverse complement strand
TATCCTATGGCTCCTATCTTCATCTGATTCGTTTCAGGATATTCCTTCAACTTATTTACCGCGGCTTCAATTCGTGACTTTGCTAACGCAGGGTCTTTATATAACACCATTGCAAATTCACCGGCGGTCTTAGGGTCTTCCGCAATTTTCCCATCGCCATACATGTCAATAGCCATTGCAATATATCCTAAACTTGCCAGCATGCGGGCTCGTTTATGTGCATATTCATTACAGCCCCACCACTCATGTACGACAATAATAGCGGGTCTTTCAGCTTTCTTAGCTGTGTCATAGGCTATATAACCTTTGAAAGTCATCCCATTTGAAGTATAACTTACTTCTTCACCTTTTACGGATGTTTTTTTATGTTGAATTTGTGCATCAACTGAAAATAATAATAAGAAATTTAAAATAGAAAAAAGCATTATTCGTACAGGCATAGGGAATGTTTAAAAGTTAAAGATAGTCTATTACATGTACAAGAATTTTTCGCAACAGCACTATTTCAGTCCTTATTAATTTCTTAACCTATTCTTCAAATACTATCATAGCTCGAACACTATACCAATTGCTTCATCACATTGTAAACCACTTGTGGTTTTCCTAATGTATAAAAATGAATAACCGGCGCACCTGATTTGATCAGGTCACGGGTTTGTTCAAGTAACCATTCAGTTCCAACAAGTTCAGTATCTTTTTCATTTTTGCATTTCATCATTTCTAATGCTAAGTCGTTCGGAATATCGACATGAAAGAAAGAAGGGATTGCAGAGAGTTGTTTGGCTGATGTCAACGGTTTTAATCCGGGAATAATGGGAGTATCAATTTTAGCGTCGCGGCAATTTTTTACAAAGGCATGATATTTTGCGTTGTTGAAAAACATTTGAGTGGTGACATAATCTGCACCGGCATCAATTTTATTTTTCAAAAACATTAAATCTAAATCCGGATTTGGGCTTTCATAATGTTTTTCTGGATAGCCGGCAACACCAATGCAAAAATCTGTATGCACACCACCATCAATTTCATCTTCTACATAGTGACCTCGGTTTAGCAATTCAATTTGCTTTACCAAATCAATTGCATAATGATGCCCGTGCGGATCAGGCGTAAAGTATTTTTCATTTTTTGGTGGATCGCCACGCAAGGCTAATACATTATCAATCCCAAGAAAATTTAAATCAATTAATGCATTCTCTGTTTCATCTTTTGAGAAACCTCCACAAATCAAATGAGGTACGGCATCTACTTTATAATGATTCATAATAGCCGCACAAATACCAACAGTTCCCGGTCGCTTACGAATATCAATCCTGTCAAATGAACCATCTTCTTTTTTCTTAAATATTTGCTCAGATCGATGATAGGTTACATTAATAAATGATGGCTTGAATTCCATTAAAGGATCCAATGTTTTGAAAATAGAATCAATACTTTTTCCTTTAACAGGTGGCAATATTTCAAATGAAAAAAGGGGCTTGCCCTTGGCTTCTTTTATATGGTCGGTAACTTTCATAATAGCCTGCAAATGTACAAGAGGAATATGTATTTTTATAATAAAACTGATTCAAAGACATAAGTGATAAGGCGTGAAGTATAAAAAGGACTGCAATCGAATGTTCCTCAACTTTGATGAAATTCAACCCTATTTTCATGATACGCCTGTTACAATATTCTCTATAGGTAAGCGACTCAAAATAGAACGCGCCAAGGTAAGTTCGTCAGCATATTCGAGTTCACCTCCGAAGGCAACTCCTCGGGAGAGCGTTGTGATTTTAATTGGGAGGTGTTTTATTTTTTTTGAAATATAATAAGCAGTTGTATCACCTTCAATTGTTGGGCTTATGGCCATTATTAATTCATCTGGTTTACTATTTTCTATTCGTGCAATTAATGAATGAATAGTTAGGGCTTCTGGACCTATTCCATCTAAAGGAGAAATAAGTCCGCCTAGTACATGATACAATCCGCTATATTGTTGTGTAGCTTCAATGGCCATGACATCTCGAATAGATTCAACCGCACAGATTTGCGATTTCTTCCGCGAAAAATTCGTACAAATATTACATCGTTCTTGGTCTGACACATTGTGACAGTCTACACAATATTGAATATCGCTTCTCATCGTTGCAATAACCCGGCTAAATTTCTGAACGGTGTTTACTTCTTGCTTTAATAAATGAAGCACCAATCGCATAGCTGTTTTTTTGCCGATACCGGGGAGTTTCGAAAATTCATTGACGGCATCTTCTATCAGTGAGGATGAGAATATCATGGTTCAAAAATAAGGGAGTAAATAATAAGAGGAGACCTAATTCAAACAATTAATAAACACGAACGGAAATTCCTTTTCGCTTTTTAATATTTTTTTGATTTTTACCGGACTTCGAACAATGGTATATTTTATTAAGTCCATCATTTCAGAAGACTCGGCCTGCGCAACAGATCGTTGAACGCCTGCAAAGTATTCGCTGATGAATTCAATTTCCTGAGCGCTGGAAATTAATCCACTGTAACTGAAAAGTATATCTTTGTATCGTTGAGCAGCCATAATGTTATCGTCCTTTTTTCGGGTTGTAATGATTTAAGTTCGTTCTGCATCCGCATCCTTTTTTTGCTTTACAACTTTGTAAGGTGAAAGACAGAAGCAGTAAAGTGCACAAGGCATAAAAAAGTTTTCTTAGCATTGGATTTAAAAATAGTTAGTTGTGTAAAGATATGTATTTTGCGATTGATTTTGAGAAAACCTAAAAAAATATTATTTGCTCCTTTAGACTGGGGTTTGGGGCATGCTACTAGGTGCATGCCGCTTATCAAGGAATATTTAAATTCTGGTTGCGAGGTAATAATTGCAGGAAATGATAGTACAAATACCTTATTGAAAGTAGAATTTCCTGATTTAGTTTATCTAGAACTTCGTGGTTATTCTATTCGGTACTCAACCAAAAAATGGAAGCTTCCTTTTTTGATGATAACGCAATTGCCAAAACTTATTTCTATTATTAAATATGAACATTGGTGGTTACAGAAAGTAATAGATGAATATCAAATTGATAAGGTAATTTCTGATAATCGATATGGTTTGTACAGCTCAAAAATTCCCTGTGTTTTTATAACACATCAATTAAATATTCAAATTCCGCAATCAAAATTTATTCAGCGAATGGTCAATCAGATAAATCATTCCTATATAAAAAAATTCAGTCAATGTTGGATACCCGATTATGATGGAGAAAATATGAGTGGAGAATTATCACACCGTTTGCAATTGCCCAATGTCCAATATCTGGGAAACCTTTCACGATTTTCTATCCCTGAAAAGCAACACCCTGAATATGATTTACTGCTACTGCTTTCAGGGCCTGAGCCACAACGCAGTTTGTTGGAAGAAAAACTTTTAGTTGAATTAAAAGATACTACACTCCGTGTACTCATTGTTCGGGGAATACCGCTAGATAAGGCGCAACTTCAATCAAATAATTTAATAAGTATTGTCAATCATTTGCCTGCTCATGAATTGCAAACTGCTATCCTGAAATCGAA
>JANNYV010000135.1:0-12931 GCA_031410275.1 Bacteroidota bacterium | reverse complement strand
ATCATTGTTTGATGCCTCCGACGCCCTTGTTGGTGTTCTTCACCAACAAGACTATTTTCCTTTCTTTGAATTATACTACATTTTACTTTTATCAATGTTTGATGCCTTTACGCGTGAGTGATAGTAGCGGAAATCCTCCCGCTGCTTTGAGTGGGAGATTGCAGCGAATAGCACGACCCCGATGCTTTGGGAGGGACACGCCCCATTCATTTCTAAAATTATTTAAATTCATTCTAAAAAAGGGAGTGCCCGCATCTATTTTCGCATCATTTAAAAATTGGTAGTTCCTCAAAGAATTCTCACTTTTGCAGGATGGAACAAATTAAACTCATCGAATGTCCGCGTGATGCGATGCAAGGTTGGAAATCATTTATTCCCACAGACCGCAAAATTGAATACATAAACAAATTATTAGAAGTGGGTTTTGATACCATTGACTTCGGATCATTTGTTTCACCAAAAGCCATTCCGCAATTAGCAGACACGAAAGACGTTTTGAACGGATTAAATCTTGACTCAACAAAAAGTAAATTATTGGCCATTATTGCAAATGTCAGAGGTGCCGAAGAGGCTGTTCAGTATAACGAAATTTCATATCTCGGATTCCCATTTTCAATTTCAGAAACATTTCAGAAATTAAATACCAACAGCACAATTCATGAATCATTGAAGACGATTGAAACCATACAGAACCTTTGCGTAAAGCATAACAAAAAATTGGTGACCTATATTTCAATGGGTTTTGGCAACCCTTATGGTGATGAATACAGCAATGATATTGCCATTCATTGGGTAAGCCAATTAGCACAATTGGGTAATGCCATTTTTGCAATATCTGATACAGTGGGTGTTTCAAATCCGGCAAATATTAAATCTATCTTTTCCACATTAATCAAGACATTTCCTTCGTTAGAATTTGGTGCTCATTTTCATTCAACAAAAGAAACAACCTTCGAAAAAATAGAAGCTGCTTATGCCAATCATTGTCTTCGTTTTGATGCTGCCTTGAATGGCATTGGAGGTTGTCCGATGGCACAAAATGAATTGGTCGGCAATATTGCAACAGAAAATATTTTACTATTTTTAGAAAGCCGGAATATTCAACACAACTTGAATAAAATAGCCTTTGAAGAAGCAAGTGCCATGGCAGGAAGAATTTTTGTGTAGTCGTAAATGAACAACAGATATTTTAGATTCTTTTAGAATCACATTAAAAAACATGCTCTTAAATATTTACATAAAAGGCAACCATGAAATTAATTCAATGTATCATTCTACTCACTTGTATACAAATGCATGCTTTTGGGCAAGATAAATTAATGAAAGATTTAGACGGCGATGCCATAAATGACACTGTGTATGTAGATAATACCTTTTCAAAAATTGTATGCCAACTATCTAGTCAACATTTCCGAAAAATGCAAAGCAAGGAAATTGAAATATTAAATGAACAAAGTGGTTTGACGGCCACCAAAAACGGATTCGAATTTTTTAATGACTGGATGCGGGCCGGGTACACAAATCAATTCAGGTATGACAGTAAATCAAAAAAAATACAACTCATTGGTATGAGCCGTTACGAATTTGGCAATGCTACAAATGATGGCAGTGGTGAATCGAGTGTCAATTTACTCACCAATAATTATATTGGTAACTGGAATTATTTTGATGAACAACATGAGAAGTTAATCTCAATCCCAACCATTAAAACAAAGATGATGATTCCCAAAACATATCTTGAAACATTTAGCGATCAAACCTATTTTGATTATGCCGAAAAATGTTCCGCGTTATATAATAAACAAAAAGTAGAATTGATGAAGAAGAGAAAGAATCATTAAGAAGATCATTTTAATTTTCCCATTCATCGACACTTTAATTTTATTAACCTAAAAAAACAGGAATGATTGAATTATTCTCTACTATACCGTCATAACTTGCGTTATGTTTTTGAGACTTCCTTAATTTATCACCTAAACCCCGGCTAGCATTCTGAATAAATCTCCACATACCACACTCAAATGGCTGCTGATTTTTTTATGCATGCTTCTGATGCATACAGCGAATGCCGCAATTCATCATGATACGATGCGCGTGGTAAAGTCACTCATCAAAGAAGGGCAATTTAAAAAAGCAGAAAAACTTTTACAAGCACTTCATCAATCACATCCCGATGATTTGAATACGATTTGGCTGTATGCACAAACTGCCTATTGGGCAAAACATTATAAAACATTTAATGCAGTGTATATTGAAGCAATGCAAAAATTTCCTGCAAATTATTATCTTAAATTAGATTACGCACTAAAATTGGTAGAGAATGGCGACATTAAAAAGGCCTTGCCAATTTTAGAACTCTACAAAGCATACGACTCTACAAGCAACGATTTGAAATTAGCATTGGCAAAAATAAATTATTGGCAAGGCAATTTCAATAATGCATTCAACATAACAGAAAATTCTTCGTTCAATAAATGGAAAAACAAACCGATTGTAACAGATTTGAAAAACGAAATTCTTTCTGCCAAATCTCCTTGGGTAAAATTAAATACAACCTTGGTGGCAGATGATCAGCCCATGCAAACATTGACTCCAACGGTAGAAGCAGGCACTTATATAAATCCAATATGTTCTCCTTCCGTTTTAATCACTGCCCCGTTCTTCATACAAAATGCAAAGACAGCCAAAGCGATTTCATTTGGAAATAAATTTAATTTCTTTAGTGCCGGGCTGACAGTAAATGTGAATGCGGGTTTTATGCATCTTCCCGGTAATACCAATACATTCACCGGAAGCATTGATATCACGCAAACAAGTTTCAAACACTTACAACTCGCTGCACAAATTTCACATCAGCCCTATTTAACAACGCTCTCAAGTCTTGAGAATAAAATTGTCCCAACGCAGTATGCATTGAGTGCCGGATGGAATAATCTTCATTCATGGAATGGAAAATTTGTAAGCAGTGTCAATCATTTTGGGCGTGATACCAATTTTGTTTACAATATAGGAGGATGGATATTCGCACCACCATTAAAATTTTCTTCACTGACAATGCGTATTGGGTATTCATATGCGTATAGTTCATCGAATAAAGATCACTACCTTTCTAAACTACCATTAGCTGATGTGATTACAAATAACTATTCCGGCATTACCAATGTCGAAGGAATTTATAGCCCATATTTCACACCGAATCATCAACAAGTACATGCCGCATTATTGAACCTTACCTATAATCCCAATCAACAGATTTCTTTTGGTATCAACGCCAGTATTGGGTTTGCAGGCAGTACAAAAAATCCTTATTTATTTCTCGACACCAGTACAATAGATCCAATAATTAATACCGGCTATTCAACAGTAAAATTTTATCCTGATGAAATTGCAAGTTTTCTTTTATATAAATTATCAGTGAAAACATCCTTGAAAGTTGATTATACGTTTATGCGAAATAATTTTTATACTAATCATAAAGCCGGCATTACATTACTAACAAGTTTTTGGAATGAGAAGAAAAAGAAATAAAGACTTATGGCAATTCCGGGAAGCTGCACCTGTCAAAAACTGGCAGCGCTTTGTGCTACTCGTGTTGGTATTAGCAGGCATCATGAGTATCCTTCAATTTGCTGATTGGTGGTTTCGGGAAGAACATATCGGCAATATTTATTTATACATTTTACTGACGCTTATTTTTTGGTACGGCATCTTTCGTCTTATTTTTATTTGGATTGGTTATTTGCGTATTTCAAAACCACAACATGTGATACCACAGGAAGGCTTACGTGTAGCCATCTTCACAACAAGTTCCCCGGGTGAACCTTTAGAAATGTTTGAAAAAACATTAGCTGCTTGTCACAATATTTCATACCCGCATACCACGTATTTATTAGATGATACCCGAATTCCCGCATTTAAAGAATGTGCCGAACGGCATGGTGCAGTTTGGTTAGAGTTAGTGGGTATACCGGGTGCCAAGGCCGGAAAAATAAATGCTGCCTTAGAAATTATTCATGAAGATTTTATTCTCGTTTTAGATCCTGACCATATTCCATTCCCAAATTTTTTAGAGCATACACTCGGCTTTTTTCGTGATGCGAAGGTGGGTTTTGTACAAGTCTCTCAAGCCTATTATAATCAGTACCGTTCGTTTACAGCGAAAGGTGCTGCTGAACAAACCTATACATTTTATGGCCCAACACAAATGGGTCTGCATGGTTATGGTTGTAGTGTCGCTATTGGTGCCAATTGCACATTTAGACGCAAGGCATTAGAAAGTATTGGTGGGCATGGTATTGGATTAGCGGAAGATTTAATTACATCCATTCGTATTCATGCGGCAGGATGGAAATCAATTTACAATCCTGTTGTTGTGAGTCGTGGTTTGGTGCCTGAAGATTTTGGTTCATTTTGCAAACAACAATTGAAATGGGCACGTGGTGTTTTTGAAATGACCTTTGTTGAAATTCCAAAGCTCTTTGGCAAACTCACCATATGGCAACGTATTTCGTATCTTTCTATCGGCACCTATTATTTGACCGGAGCTGCGTCATTTTTCTTTACCATTATTCCGTTCTTATTTTTTTTCACCGGTATCCTTCCGGCCAAAATGGACTTTACCGATTTCTTATTGCATGGTTCTTACGTGGCATTCTTTGGTGTACTCATATTTTTATTTGTACAACAATGGATGTGCCATCCAGAAACTGAATCAGGTTTGCCATGGCGGGGAATGGTTTTAAAATATGCATCATGGAGTGTGTTTTTACTTGGCTTTTTATTATCAGTTGTGAATGCAGATATTCCGTATATCCCAACCGCAAAGAAAGCGGTACGAGGTTACTTCACCCCATTTGCACGACCATTGGTATTGCATATCCTGCTTTTTATTTTTACATTCATAACAGTATTTGTCATCCGGAAATTTTACACACATGAATCTGTTTTAATTTTTACGTCTGAAAAAACATGGGGTATGATGGGCTTTGCATTCCTTGCATTTGTCATGAGTTGCGGCGGTTTGCTTGCAGCCCTTGAAGCCAATTATATAAAGGAAGAAGACCCTTGGGATAGTGTTCAACTTAACAATATTAAAATTTCAAGCGATGGAAACGAAACGATTTAGAATTATCACTACACTCGTTGCCATTGTATTAGCAATAGGCATTGTACTCTTTCTTTCCTATGCAGGAAAAAAATCGAAAGGCCCTATCGAAGATTTGGTAAGTGGTGCCGGTGAAGCTGTTCAAAAAGTAGAAGACGATATCATCATCAGTGAGCGCGAAGATAAACGTTCAGATAAATTGGAATGGCTCAATGTCTATAAAAGCAATCCATCGATGCTTCGGAATCCTTCAAAAATTTTATTAGGCGCTTTCGATAATCAAAACACAGAATCATTTGAAAGCAGTATTAATTTAGAAGACACCTTAAAAACAACATTCCCTCTTATTCATATTTATACCGCATGGGGCAGCAAAACAGAACAGCAGTTTCCGGAATTAAAAGTAAAAGCGATTCTTGAAATGGGTTCAATTCCAGTCATTACTTGGGAGCCCTGGTTAACTGCATTTGACAGTGAAAAATTCCCGGGGCTTCGTCCTTCCGACAAACGCGATTTGGGTGGGTTATTAGACATTGCAGCCGGCAAATATGATTCCTATTTAAAGAAATGGGCACGGGCTGCTGCAAAAATCAATCAACCAATTTTCTTGCGCTTAGGTCATGAGATGAATGACCCCTATCGTTATCCATGGGGCCCTCAGAACAATACGGCAAAAGATTTTATTGCTGCTTGGCAACATGTACATAATGTGTTTAGACAACAAGGCGCCGGCAATGTAGTATGGGTTTGGAGCCCCCACCCAGCTTATGGTTTCTTTAATGATTATTATCCGGGTAACAATTATGTTGATTATGTTGGAATAGGAACTCTAAACTATGGAACTGTGGCGAGTTGGAGTAAGTGGTATAGTTTTGGAGAAATTTTCGGTAGACATTACAAAGAGCTTGCTGTGTTTAATAAGCCAATGATATTGACAGAGTTTGGCTCGTTGAAAGTTGGAGGCAAACGAAGTGAATGGTTTGCAGATGCCTTGCATAACCTGCCAAAGAAATTTCCATTTATCAAGGCCGTCCTATTTTTTCATTTCTCTGATGATAAAACAACCACACAACAAGTCATTAATTGGTATATTATAAATGATACTGCCACCATAAAAACTATACGTGATGAAGTCAGTGCATGGGGACAATGAGGATTGAATTATGAATGATAGGTGAGGAATGATGAATGATAAATGATAAATGATGAATGATAAATAGTCGATAAACTCCATAACACGGATAACTCGCTAACACGTAACTCTATAACTCGCTAACGCGTAACACTATAACTCACTAACACGTAACACCATAACTCGCTAACACGCAACAACAAAAACTCGGAACAACAAAATAAAAATGAAAACAAAATATCTCCATATCATTTTTCAAATCCTTGGCTGGGCAGTTTTTCTGTCACTTCCATTTTTATTTTCTCCGAATGCGCCTAAGATTCTCAAGAATGAAATTGGCAACTTGCATTTATTGCCCATGTTACTCACAAGTGTTATTCTCATTTTTATTTTTTATTTTAATTATTATATTCTCATACCAAATTTTCTATTCAAAGAAAAGTATGTTATCTATATTTCGTTTTGTATTGCCTGTATTTTTCTGATGTTTGCCTTCCCTCTTATGATGCTGAGCCCTTTTAATACATCTGATGAAAATGTATTTATCGACCCGATACTCAGGCGAACCATTCCATTGGTGATAGCAAATAGTTTACTGATGTTCTTTGTAGCCTTTTTTGCATCCATCGGCTTGCGGTTAAACAATAGATGGAAGCAAACAGAAAAAGAAAAATTGTCGGCACAACTCTCCTATCTTAAGACACAAATTAATCCGCATTTTTTATTTAATACCTTAAACAGTATTTATTCAGTGACCATCGGCAAAGCGCCTAAAGGGGCTGAGATGGTTAATCAACTTTCAGAAATGATGCGCTATACATTGAAAGAAACGCAATTAGATTTTGTTCCACTGGAAAAAGAAATAGACTACATCAGCAACTATATTGATATGCAAAAAGTACGTTTTGATGAAAGTGTAAAATTCAGTTATACTGTAAAAGGAAACTACTTCGACCATGAAATTGCGCCTTTATTATTAATTCCGTTTATTGAAAATGTTTTTAAACATGGAGTGAACTCAGAACAAGACAGTGATGTAAAAATTAATTTAGAGATTTCAGAAAACCTGTTGTCACTTTTTGTATTTAATAATAAAGTAGAGATGCAAACCGATGCAACCGAAAAAAGTGGATTGGGAATAGATAATGCGAAAAGGCGTTTACAGTTAGTATATCCCAACAAGCATGTATTAAATATTATTGATACTGATAAAGATTTTACTGTTTCACTTCAAATTCATTTACAATGATTAACGCTATTGCCATTGATGACGAGCCACTCGCCTTACATGTGATTGAAACTTTTTGCGAAGAGATTGATTTTATCAACCTGCAAAAAACATTTACAAAACCTACAGAAGCTTTAAAATACCTTCGACGATTTCCGACTGATTTATTATTTGTCGATATTAAAATGCCATCGATGACCGGTATTAGCTTAGTCAAAGAAATACAGCAAAATACCATGGTTATTTTCACCACAGCCTTCGCCGAATATGCCTATGAAAGCTATGAATTGAATGCAATTGATTATCTTTTAAAGCCAATTAATAGAAACAGGTTTCTGCAGGCTGCCAATAAAGCAAATGATTATTTCAACTATGTACATAAAATCAGCAACACGGTACAGAAAGATATTTTTATACGCGCTGATTACAGTTTAATTAAAGTCGCATTGAATGACATTCTGTATGTTGAAGGATTCGGTGATTATTTAAAAGTATTTATTAAAGACAGAAAAACGGTCGTTGCAAGAATGACCATGAAAGAAATTACAGAAAATTTACCGTCAGCTGATTTTATTCGCGTGCATCGTTCGTTCATAGTACCCAAACACAGAATCCTCTCTGTTCGCAATAGAAATGTTTATTTAGATGATAAAAAAATTCCTATCGGTGTTACGTATCAAGAAGAGATGAGTAAGCTGTTTAGTCAAGAATAATCAATCCGTTGATAATGGATCGTTGAGAGTAGTTAATATTCATTGCCACATACTCAGCAGCTACCTTATGTTGTTCGCATTTATCATGTCAGTCAACAAAATACGCTACCGCATAACATCATCAGGCATTTGCTCATAGTGGTTTTGACTTAATTAGTATAAAGAATACTATTTGATATAAGGCAAAAAAATGATACTATTGCATGAATGCAAAAAAGGGTTTCAATAAAAACTACTACTTGGTGTGGAGCGATTGATTGAAGCAGATTTCAGCGTTTATAAGCGGACTTTAAAGAACATTACCCTCAGCTGAAGTCATTTCATCCTGAATAGAATAAACATAAATAATTTTTCTATGATACTATATGAAAGAACAAATTCTGACAACAATGATTTTCATAAACTCATTAAAGAGCTTGATGCAGACTTACAAATCCGTGATGGAGATGAGCATCCTTTTTTCGCACAGTTCAACAAGATTGACATGATTAAATATGTGGTCATAGCGTATGAAAATGACGAAGCTGTAGGTTGTGGTGCCATTAAACATTATTCCGAAAACTTTATGGAAGTAAAGCGTATGTATGTTTCTGTAAACAAGCGCGGGCTGGGCATTGCCACAAATATACTGAAGCATTTAGAAAAGTGGGCAGTCGAATTAAATTACACAACCTGCCTATTAGAAACCGGTAAAAAACAAACTGAAGCAGTTGCACTTTATCTAAAAAATAAATATAGTATCATTCCAAATTTCGGGCAATACAAAGAGGTGGAAAGCAGTATATGTTTCGAAAAGAAGTTAGTTGCTATTTAACCAATATGTGATACTACGTTACGGATGACTTGTAAATACAAATCCATTTATATTTGTTTCAACAATGAGAGATTCCTCAGTATAGATTTGGCATTGAAGATGTATTAAAAAACATACACAGGGTTCCCGTGGAGAAACAGCAGGTGAGAGAATTCATACTCGGGAGCAAAACAATTTGAAAATTTGAAAATAAAATTCATTATAGAATGATCCAATTCTCTACTAAATCTTGACGCTTCCTAAAAAAATCAGGGATTTATTGTTGAAGTTGGCATCAATGTGCAAAATTATCCTTAGAGAAAATAACATGCAGAACAGAGCCTTTGGAGGGAATTGAACCCTCGATCTCCTCCTTACCAAGGAGGTGCTCTACCACTGAGCCACAAAGGCATTAAAAAAAGAGCATCGTTCAAAATAAAAACCGGTTGCGCCTTGCCGTGAAGACAAAAAACAACCGGCATTTTTGAGAGCGGAAGAACAGAATCGAACTGTCGTCATCAGCTTGGAAGGCTGAGGTAATAGCCACTATACGACTTCCGCTTTTTAGTGAATGGGTTTGTGTTTGTATGAACGAATTTCACACTCAAACTCACTGACAAACCCTCACCCAGGAACGTGGGCAGTGATGGATTCGAACCACCGTAAGCTTACGCTAGCAGATTTACAGTCTGCCTCCTTTAGCCACTCGGACAACTACCCTCTTATCAACTAAATGATGAGCCGCTTGTCGGACTCGAACCAACGACCTGCTGATTACAAATCAGCTGCTCTACCAACTGAGCTAAAGCGGCGAAAAAAATATATTAGAAAACAGGAGAAACAAAACTAGAAAGAAGTTCATTCCCCATTAAGAGTTTAGAATATGGATTAGAAAATAAAGAACTGTTTTTTAATGGACTGCAAATGTATAAATTCATTTCTAATTTACAAATATATTTTTTCACTTTATTTTTAATCGTTTACCTTCGATTCCTCACTATCATTTTTTTGCCCCTTGAATTATTTAGCTCACTCCTTCTTGTCATTGAATGATGCAGACATTCAAATTGGGAATTTAATGGGTGATTTTATTAAAGGAAATAAATTTCTTTTGTATCCCGAAAAAATAAAACAAGGCATTTTATTGCATCGAAAGATTGATTTTTATACAGATCAGCATCCGATGATACGTTTGGCGATCGCTTTTTTCAAGCCTTCATTCAGATTATCCGGTGGTATTTTTACGGATATTTTGTTCGATCATTTTTTGGCAAATGATGAACGTTACTTCAGTGAAACGAATTTAGCAAGCTTCACGACGGATGTATATCAGAACCTGCAAAAGAACAATGCTATTTTTGATGAACAGATGAAACAATTCTTTTTTTATATGTCAACTTATAATTGGTTGTATAATTACAAATATCAGGAAGGGTTAACAAAATCAATACTTGGTATTTGCAAACGACATCCAATACTTGGTGATGGACAAATAGCGCTTGACATTATTAAATTGAAATATGACGAATTAAAATCGTTGTATATTGACTTTTTCCCGCAATTAATGAATTATGTGATTGATATAGAAAAGTAGAGAACGCAATCGGCTCTATTTGCCTTCATAGAATCACTATATATTTCATTCAATATAGATTTCTATTCAACAGAGTGTTACACCCTAAATAATAAAGACTAAAGATTTTATCAAAACTGATCTATATTTGTGTTCCACTAAATTTAAAAAAAATGGCTAATAATATTGTTGAAATAGATTTAAATAAATTAGATGCCGATATTGCCGAAACACAAAAGCAATTAGAACTCTTAATCAGCACAAGGAAATATGCTCAGAGTATCGCAATTAAAGCCGATCAGGTTTTAGTAAATAAAGAAGAAACTCAAACAAAAACCGTTAGCAGTCCGGCAAAAAAGTCTTCTTCAAAAGCTTCACTAGGCGTAACGAAATTTATTTTATCATTTCTTAGAGGAAATGACAAAGTAGATTCTAATACAATTATTAAAGCCTATGCGACGTATCTTAAAAAAACGGAGAAGCAAGTTGCAGGTAATGTTGCCAATGCATTGTCTAGATTAAAGTCGAGCCACAAAGTAAATAATGCGCCTACTCCTGAAGGAAAAAAGAAAGGAACACATTGGTTTTTACTAAAGAGTTTATAGTATTTCTATAAGCTCACTCAATAATTTCCCTTTGCATTCTTGTAACTTATAGAACCCTTCAATAAGAATTACAATTAAAATTTCGGTGTGAATGAGTATGTTTACGAAAATATTTTATGCTTCGAACCATACTCTTATTAGTGGCGTCTAATGTCTTTATGACCTTTGCTTGGTATGGCTTTCTAAAAGACAAAGGCATTCCTCTTTGGAAAGCTATTTTACTAAGTTGGGGCATTGCCTTTTTTGAATACTGTTTAATGGTGCCTGCCAACAGAGGCGGTTATCTTAGTGGCATGAGCGGGTTTCAATTAAAAATAACACAGGAAATTATTACCCTAATCATTTTTACTCTCTTTGCAGTACTTTATTTAAAAGAGCCATTTAAATGGAATTACCTGATTAGTTTTATTTTCATTTTGGGCGCTGTATTTTTCGCATTTAAAAAATAACCGATGGCAAGCCCTATTTCAAAATTACAGATGACGGAAATGGAAATTGTTCCATACGAAAAGATAAGAGATTATTTAGTCACGGGACAAATCATATTTTTTTCAGGAAGCTATTTATTTTCAGGCATTATTCAACGGCTTACAAAATCGGCTTGGAGTCATGTGGCTTTTATTTACAAAGATGAACAACTCGGAAGAGTATTGTTGTTAGAAGCAGAACCCCATATTGGTATACGACTGATTCCATTATCAAAATATTTAAAAGATTATAATGGTACAAGACGTCCTTACAAAGGAACTATTTTCGTCACAAAGTTTTCTATTCCAGTTTCGAAAGAAGACCTCAATGAAGCCATCAGTTTTGGATTGGATGAATTGACAAGACCTTACGACAATTGGGAAATTGTGCGTATCATGCTTCGCATATTATTTAAAATTGGTAAACGCGAACGAAACAGAAGTTATATCTGTTCTGAATTGGTCAGAGATTGCTTTACTAAAGCTAAAATTTTATTTAAATATAAAGACAGCTATATCAGCCCTGATGCTATTTGGAGCGATGAACGGGTAGAGATGAAGTATAGAATACATTGAGTTGAGAATTGACAGTTAACAATTCATAATTGATAGTTGAGAATTGAGAATTGACATCACAGGTTCGATTTTGATGATTTAATAATGGAAGTCAAAAGTTTGATCAGCTCAACACAGTCGGGATGGATTGAGTTGAAGGCAGTTTCATCAATATATTCGGTTTCTTGCAGTAACTCCAACCAATACTCAGTTTCGGACGCTTCCTTAAGGGCAATCGAAAGTTTGTGAATGAAATCTGCGCGTGATTCCCCTTGTAGAGCTTCTTTAACGTTCGCGCCTACCGAAGTTCCTGACCTCAACACTTGCCTGCTCAACACATATTCCCGTTTTTCTTCTGCCAAATATTTATACAACCGAATAATCCGAACCGCGAACTTGTAAGATTTATCTTTTACGGGGTTATCACTCATAAATAATTCACAATTGAGAATTGCAAATTGATAATTTGCAATCCGAATTATCAATTTGCAATTATCCTTTATCAATTAAGCGCAGCGTGGCAGCGCGTGCGTGTGCCTGCAATCCTTCGGCCTGCGCAATCAGATCAATGCTTTTGGCCGTGCGTTGCAACTCTTCTTTCGTGTAACGAATGATGCTGATGCGTTTCAGGAAATCGTACACGCCAAGCGCCGAAGAGAAGCGCGCTGTGCCGCCCGTCGGCAACACGTGATTCGTGCCTGCGAAGTAATCCCCCACGCTTTCCGCCGAATAATCGCCAATGAAAATCGCTCCGGCGTGGT
>JANNYV010000134.1:0-2158 GCA_031410275.1 Bacteroidota bacterium | reverse complement strand
CTTTTACAATAAAATTTAAATCCGCTTGACCTATCTCACCATTCGAACCCGAATTTATGAATATTCCTCCAATTGGTACAAGAAACGAAACCCAATTATCAAATGTACGAACTCATTCTCCTTTAAACACAGGTTTTCTCTTTTCTAAAAACGCCTGCACACCTTCCTTATAATCGTATGAATGGCTTGCCTCGACCTGCAATTTTCCTTCGAGTTGTAATTGAGCAGATAAATTATTTGAATACGATTCGTTTAATAAAGCTTTGGTCAATGCAATTCCTTTGGTCGGCATTTGAGCCAATGTCAACGCAAGTTTCCAGCTTTCATCTGTGAACAGTTCATCTGCAAATGTTTTATAAATCATGCCGATGCGCTCGGCTTCTTCAGCAGTAACTTTATCACCTAACATCATAAAAGCACTCGCTTTTTGTAACCCAATCAGTCGCGGTAAAAAAAATGTTCCGCCACTATCAGGCACCAAGCCTATTTTACTAAATGCTTGTATAAAAGATGCACTTGCTGTAGCCACTACAATATCACCGGCTAATGCAATATTAGCACCCGCTCCGGCCGCCACTCCATTTACCGCACAGATAACAGGTTTTTTTAGCGCCCTCATTTTTTCGATAATCGGATTATAATGTTCTGCTACAATTTGCGCCAATTCGATACCATTATCTTCAATTGCTTCTGCCAAATCCTGACCGGCACAAAATGCTTTTCCGGTCCCGGTCAAAAACACACAACGTATACTATCATCGTCTGCAACCTTATCTAAAGCGGCTTGTAATGCGAGTGCCATCTCCCTGCAAAAGCTATTAAATTTTTCAGTTCTGTTGAATGTTATTTTTGCAACACCATCAATTTTTTCGAATAAGATGAAAGACATAGCGTATATTTTTGTTGTAAATATTGAACTAATTTTTTTAGCCCGCAATTATTATATGCAAAGAAATAAAAAATAAAATCGCACCTTCTTCATTGAATAATGCGTGAATACTTTTATTTTAGCAAAAATAAATTTTATGAAAAAGCTGGTATCCCTCTCACTGATTGTCATTTCATTATCGGTACTTGTAAATTGCTCACCTAAAACAGCAAAAACTACTGCATCCAGTCAAGGTGGAGAAAGCCCTGAAAGAAAGAAACAAGCAGAAGCGATCAAACTTTCAATTGCCGGCGAAACAGAACCCGTGCAAGATGTACCCGCAGTTCCACCTGCTCCGAATACCAATAAAGTAAATATTCCATTCGAAAATATGTCCTCAGATCAACAATTAGGATTGTTTAGAGATATGGCACCACTTCGTATTGAAATGGGTAAAAAAATATACTCAACAAATTGCAATAAATGCCATGCTTTTTATCAACCTGAAACACGTACTGCCGAATCGTGGACCAATATTATGCAAAAAATGGGACCTGCCGCAAAACTCAATACTGATCAATATCTAATGGTTGCGGGCTATTTGGTAGCGAACGCAAAGAAGTAGGTAAAGACCGACCTATATCTATTCTTTATTTCTTTCTCATAACAAGGACAACATTGGATGTAAATTTAGTTTCATCTATGACCTCTAAATCCAATTGATATTTTGAAGCAAATGCGCTGATAAATTCCATTGAAATAAAATGTAATTCATTTTCTGTTTTATTAAACTTAAACAATTTCGTTGAAAAGAATTCTGAGAGTTTCGTGCCCCTTATTTTGTTTTTCATATCCGTAATGCCATCACGAAGAATAAAAACACCCCCATCTGACAACAAGGAATAAATTTTATATAATAAAATTTCTTGATTTTCCGGCTTGAGGTAATGCAATACATCCATGAGAATAATGCAATCATACGTTTTGCTTTCATCCAATTGCAACGCATCCATTGCATCAAATTCAATGCGCTCATTTTTCGAAAAATTATGTTGAGCCACATTTATTTTCTCTTCATCATAATCAATTCCTTTGACGGTTCTTTCCTTTGATGTCCATAACAGCATATATGCAAGAAACCCATATCCACAACCAATGTCAAGCACATGAGCTTGTTTAGGAACAAGACGTTCAATGAGTTCATACTGCTTTTCCAATCCGGTTTTAATTCTGCAATACCATTCAAGTACCGGTCCTTTGTAAATATAATTTTTAATTAATTGCTCATTG
>JANNYV010000133.1:0-2092 GCA_031410275.1 Bacteroidota bacterium | reverse complement strand
AGGACAGATACAGTTCAAATCATTGGCAATAAAATCACCTATTATTCAAGTGGAAATTCAGGGGGAATTTCATGGGGCTCAACATCACAATTCTTTAGTATTCAAAATAATTTTGTCAATCTTACCTATCCGGGTAATAGCGTAAATTATGGCATTTGGACTTCCACCTCGAAATCATCGCTGGCAGGAACAAATACCGTAACGAATAATACAGTTTACAAAGCAACCTATTCGCTTGCTTACGGTTTCCCTTTAACTACAAGTGCCACATCAAATACTGATGTTCAAAATAATTTAGTCGTTTCCAGTTTGTATCAATACGCCTATTATTTTGCTACAGGCAATTTTAATGCACATTACAATTATGGAACATTTTTTAACTGGACAGGAATAACAAACGACGGTACTAATCAAACTGCAACAAATATCACATTAAATTCCGAAGGATTAAATACTAATGTATCTGCCAATACAATCAATGCCGGTAATCCGGATGCTGCGTATGACGATACCAACCTTACACGAAATGATGCTGGTTGCTATGGCGGATCATTTACACTCAATAATTTCTTTCCGTTTTCTTCAAGTGATTGGTCGCGTGTGATACTCGTAACCACACCACGACGAGTGTTGGTGAATGGTACTATTAATGTGAATGCAACAGGGTTTGACAAATAAATAAATTGTCTTCAAGAGTAATCAAATTTGATACACCTGCTAAAACAATAAACATGAAATTATTTATACAAATAGCCTTCTTGCTTTTCGCAGTCAGCATTCAAGTTGCTGCGCAAACAGGGCGAGGCAAAATCACGGCCGCCGAATTCTTTTATGATACTGACCCCGGACAAGGGCTGGCAACTGCACTGACCTTACAAGGCAATGCGAATGATGCCTTGCGTACTGCCATTCTTTCTACCTCGCAAAGTTTGGCTGCGGGTAAACACAGTATCAATGTGCGTATGAAAGATTCATTAGGTCATTGGGGACCTTTATTTAAAACCACCTTGAGTGTTGAAAGCCCGGCTACATCACGAAGTATTAATGTGACATTAGCTCGTGTGTATTGGGATGCGAATGTTGCCGGTGCTGTGAATATGATCATGGTCAATGGGAATGTCAGCAATGTCATGAATTCATTTATTACTTCCTCTGCGTTAAGTACATTTCCTTCTGCAGGTGATCATTTAATTAATGTGCAAGTACTTGATGGAGCAGGGCAATGGAGCCCACCATTTACAACGGTTTTGAATGTTGAGTCAGCGGCGGCGGCGCCTCGCGCGATCTCGGCTACTTTAGCTCGTGTGTATTGGGATGCAAATGTAGCCGGTGCAACAAACATGATTATGGTGAATGGAAATGCTACGAATGCTATCAATTCATTTATTACATCATCACCTATTAATACATTTCCTTCAGCAGGCGATCATAACATTAATGTACAGGTACTTGATGCAAACAGTCAATGGGGTGCTGCATTTACAACGACCATTGCCATCGAATCGCCATATTCATTTACACGTATTATTTCTGCGGCCTTAGGGCGTGCGTATTGGGATAATAATTTTGGTTCAACAGTTGGCTTAATTATTTTAAATGGAAATGCAGGCAATGCTATTAATCAATTTGTAACCGCAACTTCATTGTCAACATTTAGCACCGCCGGAGTACATAAATTAAATGTGCAATTGCTTGACCCTAATGGAAGCGGAAATTATAGTCCGGCTTTCAGCACGATTGTTAAAGTAGATAATGCAATTGATACCGTGCGAGCCATTCGAGTTGACGCTGCGCGTGTGTGGTTCGATAACAATGTGCCTGCATCACCGAATATGATTGCATTTGACGGCAATTTCAATTCAGCCGTTGAAACCGCCATTCAAACATTGGCTGCACCTTCATTGGGTGTTCATTCATTAAATGTGCAAATGCGCGATTCAACACCTTCGCATTGGGGGCCTATATTTAAAACATCATTGATAATTGAAAACCCTATCTCCTATCGAAATATTAATGTCGCAACCGGTCAGCTTTATTGGGACAATGATACTTTAAATAATCCGGTGACCTTATTAGCTTTTGATGGCGCCTA
>JANNYV010000132.1:0-3738 GCA_031410275.1 Bacteroidota bacterium | reverse complement strand
ACAAAATGTAGTTCCGCCACCACTTGAAATATACGCAGTAATTCCTTCTGCTGATTTTATTGTATCAGGTATTGAAAAGGAAGTACTGTCATGGTCAGGGTCATAATTGCCTGGATTGTATTCTACATTTTTTCCAACCGGGTAATAGTTAGGTACTTGTGTAATAAATCTACTAGAACTATTATTCGAAAATTCAGTATTATCAAAAGAGCAAACCACAGGCATTCTAAAGTAAGAAGCTAGCTGAACAAGTTGAGAATATCTCATGGCATAGGTTATTGAATCAATATTTGATTTTGTATTTATATAAGCCCCATCACCTCCCCAAGATCCATTAGTACAATAATATTGATCAACGCCATTTGTCGTGAAATATTTTGCTACTGAAAAATACCAACGATTACATTTTTCAGGTAAAAACACTAATCCTTTGTATACTATTTTAGTTCTTACAGGTGAAGTCTTTTCTGCAAAATTAGTATCTATACCCGGGTTATATGGTATGTCGAAACCACACATAGTATCTCTGTCACCATAATAAGTTGTAACTCTATATAATGTATCAGAAAGCGGATTATGAATGATAGCGCAATCACTATCTTTGATATATGATTTTCCATAACTGCAATCATCCCAATAAAAAATTCCAATCTTATAGTCATAGTGTGGGGGGAGTATACTCACTTTTACATAGTTCACATAAGTAAATTCGTAACAATTGCTTGCAATATCCGGCCTCCAATCCCAATATAATTGACTGGCACCACCTCTTGTATATACTTGTGCATTGGTACGAATACAAATCAATAGTACCCCTAAGAATAAAATATACTTTTTCATTTATGGTGGCGTATTATTTGGTGAATTATTTTTGTCTCTACAAACCTTCCATATGTTTCTCATATTTGAGTTTTAGGAAAGTAAATCTACCCATATTATTCTTATAATCAAAAGCTGATGGGTAATACTAATCTCTTGTGAATGTTTGTAAAGACACAAATGGAGGGTGTGCATTTCAATAAATCAGGCCTAATTAAACTGAGAGAACTGAGCCAGCTCATATATCTACCTAAGCGTGAGAGGCATTTAGCTTAACTCACCCTACTTTATGCTTCCCCATCGTTGTCTGAACCTAAACACGCTCGGCAAAACGCTGAACTTAATTTACTCGTATTCTAAATAGAGTGAGGCTCAAGGTAAACGCATAAAGCATATACCAAAACCGGCTTTGCTCAAACACAACTCAACTAATGTTCGCTATAACTGTGGTAATGTTTGCGGTTGCCCGGGGAAGGTTCAATATCAAACGGGTATAATTATAACCAACCCATGTAGGTTCAGCACAAAGCTGCCTGTGTTTACTAAAGAGCCGGGTATCTTTAAAGGCAAACTGGGATGGAAATAAGGTCGGAGGGGGTAGCTCAGAGCTCGGCTGATGGAGCTCAGAACTACCCTTTCTTCTTCTTGGGAAGTTCATCAAATTCCCGATTTAGGGTTATTAATTTTTCATTTGGATTTTTGTAAATAATCCACCATTTTTGCACCCACTTATGAAAAGCCTCACCGAATTAGCCCCTATCTTATCGTCCCCGCAAAAGATAGTGATTACACATCATTATAATCCGGATGCAGATGCTTTAGGTTCTACATTAGGGCTCTTTCATTATCTTAATCAAAAAGGTCATCAATGCACAATTATTTCTCCGAATGCCATTCCTGATTTTTTACAATGGATGCCTTCATCTGAAACTGTATTAATTTATGAAGAAAATAAAGCCGTTTCAGAAACTGCATTGAATGAAGCTACAATTTTATTTAGTTTAGATTATAACCAGTTTTCAAGAACACAAACATTGACCAAAAGCCTGACTGATTTTAAAGGTGTAACCGTAATGATAGATCATCATTTGTTTCCATCGCCTGACTTTGATTATGGAGTCAGTTTGCCTGAAAAAAGCAGTACTTGTGAAATGGTATATGATTTCATCAATGAAAATAATGACAATGCCCTCATTAATCTGTCTATTGCACAATGCCTTTATGCCGGTGCTATGACTGATACCGGTTCCTTTAAATTCCCATGCACAACTGCAAGTGTACATGCAATGGTAGCCGATTTAATGAATAAAGGTCTTCAAACCACCCCCATTCATCAAGCAATTTTTGATACCTTCGAAGAAAATCGCTTACGGTTTTTGGGATATGTTTTATCTGAGAAAATGTTGATATTCCCTGCCTTGCATGCGGCACTAATACCTGTGAGCAGAGAGGATATGAACCGCTTTCAACTAAAGACCGGTGACACCGAAGGAATTGTTAACTTCCCTTTAAGTATTAAAGATATTATTTTTTCTACCTTCGTCAGCGAAAGAGACAATGAGATACGTATGTCATTCCGGAGCAAAGGGCTTTTCGATGTGAATGAGTTTGCCAGAACTTATTTTAATGGAGGAGGTCATGCAAACGCAGCCGGTGGCCGTTCGAATCAGTCTCTTTCAGAAACAATTGAAGTATATAAAAACGCATTAGCACAAACAGAAAATCAATTAAAACAATGTTACAACGAACTCGTTTAGTATTTCTTGGCTGTTTGTTTACGGTACACGTAACAGCACAAAAGCCAGCCCAGCCAACTATTAAATTAAATCCTCAACCGGCAATGGCAGTTCCAAATCAGCCACCGGCTCCGAAACCATTCACCTATAAAAGATTGAATTCCGGATTAGAATATGCATTTATTATTGATAAGCCTACTTCACCGAAACCCAAAGAAGGCGATTTGATGAAAGTAAATATGCAATCGGCCTGTAACAATCGATTACTCTACAGCACAGCGCAAGCGAACAAAGGCAAACCGGCAGAATTTAGTGTCAATAAACCAAATTTTAAAGGCGATTTAATTGAAGCCATTATGTTGATGACACCGGGTGATAGTCTTGTTTGTTTAGTAGATGCGGACGCACTTTTTAAAAGCACTAAAAATAAAAGGCCGGATTTTATAAAAGTTGGTGATAAGGTTCAATACTTTATTAAACTAGTTTCAATCAAAACAAAAGAAGAAGCACAGAAAGAACAACAAGCAGCATTTAATAAGCAAATTCAAGAACAAATGGAGAAGCAAAAAAAAGATGCAGCTAAATCGATGGAAAAAGATGACAAATAGCTGCAAGCTTTTTTTACAAAGAATAACCTAAAACCAACCAAAACTAGTTCAGGACTTTATTACACAATCACAAACGAAGGACAAGGCGAACATCCGAAAACCGGAGATACAGCGATAATGAATTATACCGGTACTTTATTAGACGGTACAAAATTTGACAGTAATGAAGATACAACTTTCCATCATGTGCAACCTTATGAGTTTCCACTCGGCAGAGGGCAAGTTATTAAAGGATGGGATGAAGGAGTAGCCTTATTAAAAACCGGTGCAACAGCCATTTTATATATTCCTTCGACGTTAGCTTATGGCGCTCAGGCCAGACCGGGCAGTGCTGAAAATCCGAAAGGAATTCCGGCCAATTCTAATTTAATCTTTGCTGTGCAATTGAAAGGCATAAAACTTCCTCAACCTGCCCCTGCATCAACTCCAGAAAATTCGACACCACAAAATCAAAACAAATAAAACAAAACAAGAATTATGTTACAAAAAATCTCAATGGCTTTGTTTGCATTCTCCTTAATTGCATGCGCAACAGATGTAAATGCACAGAAAGCAAGTCCCAAAAAAACTGATGC
>JANNYV010000131.1:0-3410 GCA_031410275.1 Bacteroidota bacterium | reverse complement strand
GTTTCGACTTCACTGAATAGGTATAACCGAAACTTCCATGATGTTCATCGAGTTGATCTTTTTCGAGTAACGGATTATGTTTATTGGTTTGTGTGTATGAATAACTCAAATCAAAGTTTTGCAAATCCCAAAGATGTTTTTTCTTATTGCCGGTTGGCGCAATTCGCACATTCTGAAAGTTTAAACTTTTTATCGAGGTAAAATCTTGCGCCGCTTCCTTTACAGAATCTCTTGCCTTACCTGAATAATCTTTTACTTTATCGGCAAATTTTACATCCATATCATACGGATCATACACAGGGTTGCTGATGGTTTGAGAATACCCTGCAAAAATTGGTAATTGCACGCCCCAACTCTTTGGAATAAATTTCCCTGCATTAATATTTGCTGAAACATCGAACTGTGTAAAATCTTCTTTCGCACGCTGATTCACACGTTGATCAATATTCCCATATCCATCAGAATGCATACTACCACTAAGTTTCACTGTTCCTATATCGGCCAATTGTAAATCGGCTCTCCCTAAAGCTGCATAACCACCTGTTTCATCGAGGTTAGATAAACGCAATTCATTGAACCATACTTCTCCACATTTTTTGGCACCATCATCACTCACATCATTCGGTGTTTTTTGAGGATTTAACACGCCCAACATAGCCATTTTTACATCCCCCAAATTTGGGTTACCCACTATCTTTACATAATTGCCTGAAGCATCTTTTATCACATAAGGCACTGCATATGATAATCCGCTTCTGTTCCGGTCTGCTTTTACTTTTACCAAGGCAGTAAAATCTAATACCATTCGATTCGATGCCGGCCAAATTAACTCAGGATCTCTACTACCCGCTGCTGTCACTTTTAATGGAATTTCATATTCATAATAATTACTCACAAAATCACTACCCAAACGAATGAAGGCACGCAAATCATTATCCTTCAAAGGTGCATTTCCATCTACACCTTCAGCATGAATAAACATTTTCATTTCTTTAAACTGACGTAAATCCATCCCCAACGACTTAAAGACACCCTTCGCATTTCCATCTTCCAATCCACATATTTGCAAAGCAAGCGACTGCTCATTTTGCAATACATTTTGCCCGTTAGACACTTGCATCTGCTGACGTATAATACCCGGAGGCGATACATAAGGAACTGGTAATCGACTGCTATTTTCTTCAACACTTACTGAATACAAATTAAATGCAGTTGCATTATCATCATCATCGGGCACTAATTCTCCGGGGTTTTTCAAAGAGAAATTATATCGGCGCCATTGATTTCTTCCCAATTCTAAACGTGCAAAACGAAGGAAGGTTGTATCTTGAAATCCTTGCATATACATCCTCATAAAACGGATCGATTTAAAATCGGGAATCCCACCTATCCTGTCAGTAAAATCGTGAATAGGAATTTTATATTGATACCAAGTCACATTTTGATTATTCCCATTTGGTAAACTAATCGATGATATTTGTTTGTTGACGATAAAATTTTCACCGACTTGCATGTTAGGTTTCAAATCGATGCGGTACTGAAAATATTGCTCGTTTTCATTGAGTGTATTATCCTTATTAATATCTTCCGATTCCGGAATATTGGTGAAGGCATTTGAAAACTGGGAGTTATTATCCGTCACCGGCGAATTGCCTTGCGGGTTATTAAATTTCGAATAGCGTTTAAAAATACTTGCTTGCTCATTATCATAATCTGATCCGCGAAAATGATGATAATCATCATTGGCAGGATCAGCCACCGCATCCTGATATACTTTTGATGTTGGTCCGAAATTCGCATTCAATTCATCTAAATAACTTTTAAATTCAATCGTTTCCTGAGCGTCTGTCATTCCATCATACCCCACATCCTGCACAGCTCTTGCTTCAGGATTATTGTCAAAGGCTGGTGTAATTTGCTGTTGAAATTTTGGAATATAGGACCAATTTGTTTTTTCAATTTTACTTGCTGCAACCGGATAAGGCAACCCATTTTCAAAAAACTTTCTACCGTCTTTCAAAATATCTTCTGATACATTTCCAAGATTAATATAAAATGAACCTCCTGTACTGGCAGGCTTATTGATAAAAGGATCCATTACCCAAAACTCAATAAACTCAACATTCGCTGTTTCAAAATCACTAAAATCAATTGGACGCATAATACCCGCCCATCTTTTTTCAGGGTTTAATAATTCACCATTTGCATTGACATTGACGGCATCAAAATTATAAGGGCCTCTGGTTTTTGGATAATACGCTAAATCAAACGTAGACAAATTACCTTGCAATGCAGTATATGAACGAAGCGGAAATACATCTTGCTGTTGTACCAATCGCAAATAGGGATTAGACAATTGAGCCGTATCATTTTTGAGATGGGTAGGAATACAATTTTGTTTGGGATCTACCATACAAGGGTCTAAATTATACCATGCAAGTTTCGCTCTGTTCTTACCATAATTCAAATCATTTGTGAGTATCGCTTCAGGAAATAATAGGTTCCCAAATTTATCTTTTGCTTCTTGCGGTACACTCGCCAAACTCCATGCTACTACCGGCGATTTTAAATCGTAACCGCTTTTGGTTCCTTCAAAATCATCGATATAAATATTGCCTTCTCCATTTTCATCATTAATAAAACGGCTATGACCCGGAATAATTTTCGCCGCTTCACCACTCGCCACCAACATTGAAGGAGCGGTCGTTGAAACAATTGGCAAGCGATCGATAAAGCGTGTGAGCCTTGGTATTTCTTTTTGGTAATTCGCATCAAAACCAAGTACTGTATTTTTAATCGGGTCTTCGCCAAAGGTCACTTTATTGAAGTATGGGCGCTCTGATAAACGTAGCATCGTTGCCCCGAGATTAATATTATCATTCACGTAATAATCTAAACGTGTGCCTACAAAATTTTGTTGCAGGGCTCCGAAGTTTGCATTGTTTTCATAGGATACATTAATCGGAATGCCGGAACTCAATAAACCGGCATTTAAAATGCGCAGTTTACCAATACCGTAATCAATTGTAAAATCCTGATTCTCGATTAGCTTTTGTCCACCGGCAAATACAGACACAGAGCCTTGTGGAATATTAAATCCTCCTAAATAAATTTCGGATGAATTGGCCGATTTAAAAGTTCCCTTTAAAAGGAAACGATTGAATTGCGGAAATTGGATGGCTATATTTTTCGTTGAATCATACAACAGTTTATATAAATACTTTTTCTCTAATTGAGTATTCCCTCCGAACACAGGTTTCAAATCTTCACCGAAAGGTTCGAGTACAGGGAAGATGATTTTTCCTTGTTGCGAATTGATTGTAACACCTTCGATATAATCGAATCGTCCATCAGGTTGCGGATCACTTTGGTTATTGAGCCTGTCTAAATTTAATAAACTGATTAATGGA
>JANNYV010000130.1:0-4433 GCA_031410275.1 Bacteroidota bacterium | reverse complement strand
CAGTTTTTTATTTCTTATTCAATAACCAAGACAGGGACCTTCCGAACATCAGACATCGGATATCGAATTCCGAGCCTCAAATTCCAAACATCGAAGTACCCCACTTCACAATGTAATAAATAAATAAAAAAATTAAATCTTTTTTTTTCGGACACAGATTTTAAATTTGTGCTCTATCAATTTGCATGCAAAGACTTTCACAACAGCAACGTTTACTGCAAAAACTTTCGCCCCAACAAATTCAACTTATGAAATTGTTGCAGGTTCCGACTGCCTATCTCGACGAACGGATTCTTGAAGAGATTGAAGAAAATCCTGCATTGGAGCTAACTGCAGAAGACCATGAAGAAAAAACATTGGAAGAAAAAACAAGCGAAGAACTTCGTGATGAATTGAAAACTGATGAGAACGAAGATTATGTCAGTAGCGATGATACCGACGATTATGAAAAAATAGACATCTCAGAATATGTAAAGGACGGCGATGATGAAGATGCAGATTATAATTTCCAAAAAGATAATTACAATTCAGATGAAGATGAAAATTTTTCCCAATATCAGGCCAAATCAGAAACCACCTTCTACGAACATTTATTGGCACAAGTCAACCTGTTGCATTTAGAAGAACGTAAACAAAAGATAGCCGAATTTATTATCGGTAGTATTGATGATGATGGTTATTTACGACGTGACCTACCTTCTATTATTGATGACCTCTCCTTCAGACAAAATGTTGATACCAACGAAAAAGAGTTGAACGAATTGTTGGCCTTGATTAAGGAATTCGAACCTTCCGGTCTCGCCGCTGCTGATTTAAGAGAATGCCTTTTACTTCAACTAAAACGAAAAGAAAAAACAACCAATATTCAATATGCCATTAAGATATTGGATAAATATTTTGATGAATTTACAAAACGACATTACGATAAAATCATTCGTGGGCTCAATCTGTCTGATGAACAACTTCGTGAAATCATGCAAATTATTGTAAAGCTAAATCCCAAGCCCGGTGCCTTGTTTAGCTCTGGAAGTAAAAATGAAACCTATATCATTCCCGATTTTTTTGTGGTGCATCAAAATGGCGAATTAGAATTACAACTCAATCAACGCAATGCACCTGAATTGCGTGTGTCGAGCAGCTTCCGAGATATGCTGAAAGATTTTGATAAAGGCGAAAAAAAAGATGTCCGTCAAAAAGAAGCCGTCTTGTTTATCAAACAAAAAATAGATTCCGCAAAGTGGTTTATTGACGCTGTAAAACAACGGCAAGAAACATTGCTTCAAACCATGAGCAGTATTTTGCATTTACAAGAAGATTTTTTTCTGACAGGTGATGAAAGCAACCTCCGCCCGATGATTTTAAAAGATATTTCTGATAGAACCGGTCTCGATATATCAACTATTTCGCGTGTGGTAAACAGTAAATATGTACAGACAGAATTTGGGACTATCAAACTCAAGTATTTTTTCTCAGAGTCATTATCTACAGACAGCGGCGAAGAAGTTTCGACCCGTGAAGTAAAAATGAAATTGAATGAAATGATACAGGCAGAAGATAAACGGCAACCTTTGTCTGATGAAAAACTAACCGAACTCATGACAGAAAAAGGGTATAACATTGCCCGGCGTACCATTGCAAAATATAGAGAGCAATTAAATATTCCGGTAGCAAGGTTGAGAAAGGAACTCTAGAATCGATGTCCGGGTTTCGATATTCGATGTCAGGAAATACAATAGTCTATTCTATTTCAGAATAATCATCTGATGTTAAAATTTTATTCATTCAACCTGTTTACGCATTCATAATAAAATTCAGTTGAAGCATCTTGCTATCAGTATTAAATACTATTTTTGAAAACTAGTATTGACAACATATGAAAAAGATAATTTTACTATTCATGATTGTGCTGTTGAATATATCTGTTCAGGCACAGGATATAAAAGGCGAAACCATTACCGTATTAAAAGGTGGTATTACCGTGATTCGTTTTAATGCCGATGTGGTGAATTTTCGTTTAGGTAATAAAGAAGATTATAATATTAATGTAGAAGAAGGAACTTCTATTCGTTTATGGGCGAAGAGTGGTGTTACCGATCCAAAAACAACCAACCTTATTGTTACTGAAGGGAAGCGCAATCATTTATTTACCATTCAATACAAAGAAAAGGGCGATTTCAATTCCACTTATTATGACTTTAGTAATCTGAAGGAATTGAAAAAACATATCCTCGCAACCTCTTCTGCCAACCATGAAACGGTGAAGGAAATAGAAAAAAAAGAGCCTGAAGAAAGACCACTTGCAGAGTCGGTTGTCATTTCAAAAGAAAAGGATACCAAAATTGAAAAGAAAGAACTTGAAGAAAAACAAAAGCAACTGGCAAAAGAAAAACAAGAGCGCGCTACGCTAGATAAAAGTTTGGCAGAAGAAAAGGCAAAACAAGATGCTTTAGATAAACAATTGGCGAACGAAAAACAAGTAGAACTTGCCCGAATAGAAAAAGGGAAAAAGGACGCTGCTGAAAAAAATCAGAAAGCCCTGACTGAGAAAAAAGCAAAAGAAGAAGGTGACCGAATTGCAGCGGAAGCAAAAATACAAGATGAGTTAGATAAAAAAATTGCTGCTGAAAAAAAATTGAAAGAAGAACGAGCCTTGCAATTAGCCAAAGAGAAAAAAGCCCGTGAAGAAAAGGAAAAAAAATTATTGCAAAGCAAAGCAGAGAAAGAAGAAAATGACAGAGCTGTTGCACAAGCGCAAAAGGAGCAGGCAGAATTAAATACCAAATTAGCCATTGAGAAAAAGCAACGCGAAGTGCTTGAAAAAAAACTAGCCGAAGAGCGCGCGAAACGGGATGCCAATGAAAAAGCCCTCACACTTGAAACACAAAAACGCGAACAACGAGAAGCTGATTTAGCAAAAGAAACGCTCGCAAGAGAAGCGAAAGAAACGAAACTTGCACAAGAACGAAAAAAACGCGAAGACGCCGATAAAAAAATAGCAGACGAAAAGAAGAAACGCGAAGAGCAGGAACGTATTGCACAAGAGGAACGTGAAAAATATGTACCCCCTCCGGCTGAAGTTGATATTAGAAAAAAGTTTCCTGCAATTGATTTCAAAGAACCCCCTGCCGGTCAGTTTTTTGACGGTAAATTTTTTGCTGATACAACTGCGTATTACAAAGCCTCTCAAACCTATTTGGTGCAAAAAGAAGATAGCAAATTTAAGAATGCCGGAACAGAGATGGATAGCGTGCGTATACAACTTTGTAATATTAATTTTTCGGGAAGTGCGGCCTATATTCGTTTTAAAATAGAAAATAAAACAAACCATTATTTTATTTTAGGCGCTACCATGTTGAAAATATTAGAAGCCGAAAGTGGTAAAAAATACCAACTCAATCCATATTATATTTCTTCATTTCCTATCATAGATGCAAACACCAGCGCATATGTAATTTATGTTATGAAACCCGAGCAAAATATTTCGCCCGACTCATTTGTGATGATGTCTATCCGCGAACGGCAATCCAATAAAAAATTTGAATTGAATTTCCCGGGTAATTTTTATACCGATGCACTAAAGGCAGTGGAAAAATAATGAGTAGTGAGTAATTAGTATTTAGATGAGAGAAGAAAGAAGAAAATCAGCAATTAGCAATAAAAAATCTGAAACTAAATGACTCCCAATTTACCATCCACAACGCCCTAACTTGTAACTCATAACACTTTAACACCCCAACACTCTAACACCTTAACTCTTTAACCCCTAACTCCTTAACAAAAACACTATGCAATACCGCCATCTCGGAAAATCAGGATTACAACTCAGTGCGCTCTCCTTTGGAAGTTGGGTCACTTTTCAAAAACAAATCAATGATAAAATAGCCGAAGGACTTATGAGCTATGCCTATGATAACGGCGTCAATTTTTTTGACAATGCAGAAGTGTATGCATTGGGTGAAAGCGAAACCATGATGGGGCGGGTACTCAAAAAAAAGAAATGGGACAGAACCAGTTACTGTATAAGCAGTAAAGTTTTTTTTGGATGGAGAGGCGACAAAAATAAACCCAATCAAACAGGGCTGAGCCGCAAACATATTATGGAAGGATGCCATGAAGCCATGCAACGTTTGCAGGTAGATTATTTAGATTTATTTTTTTGTCACCGTGCCGATAAGCAAACACCAATTGCAGAAACCGTATTAGCCATGAATACCCTCATACAGCAAGGAAAAATTTTGTATTGGGGGACTAGTGAATGGACGTCCGCCGAAATTATGGAAGCGCATCGTGTGGCCTCTGAATACCGTATTATTGGACCAACCATGGAACAACCACAATACAATTTATTTGAACGGCAAAAAGTAGAAAATGATTACCTTGATATTTATAGAACCGTTGGTCTCGGCACCACGATATGGAGCCCCTTGGCAACC
>JANNYV010000129.1:0-2305 GCA_031410275.1 Bacteroidota bacterium | reverse complement strand
GTGAGTATAGTGAATTTGAATTTTCAAACACTGTCTACAATTATTATATACATCCTCAGTGGGACGAAATTGGGTCGAGAACGTTGTATATAAAAATTATTTTTGTTGATTACGATATCAATTTTGCAATTATCGAATTACTAGGTGAATGGAATGATGCGATTGAAAATGATATCCAAACATTCAAACGGAATATCATTGATTTATTACTTGCCAAGCATATTTATAAATTTATTTTAATCGGTGAAAACATTTTAAATTTTCACAATGATGGCGATGAATATTATGAAGAATGGTATGAAGATATTAAAGAATATGGGGGATGGATTGTTGCCGTGAATGTACCCGCACAAACTCAATACGATTTTAAGAAGGCGCGTATCACACATTATATTTCCTTTTTGGATGATGATAAATGGCGAACATTTAACCCGATGCATTTTTTTGAAAAGATCGATAATGAGATGATCAATTTTTTAGAGTAGACATGCAGCATGGCATTTTATACCTTCAACTCACAATGTATACTTCTCTACAAATTCTCTCACATATTTTTTCACCATTTCTCTTACTTCGCTGAATTGTTTCATGACCACTTCTTCCGTCCCTTGTGCCTTTGCCGGGTCAGGAAAGTTATGATGCAATTTAATTGCCTTCGAAGGAAAAGCGGGGCAACGTTCATTTGCATTATCGCACACGGTAATGATATAATCAAAATCGACGCCAAGATATTCAACAAGATTGTTTGATGTATGATGCGAAATATCAATTCCGTCTTCTTTCATCGTGGCTATTGCCAATGGGTTCACGCCATGCGTTTCAATACCGGCGCTGAATACAGTTACTTTTTTTCTGTCCGTAAAATAATTGAGATAGCCATGTGCAATTTGGCTTCGGCAACTATTTCCTGTGCATAATACGAGTATATTTATCATAGTGTTATGAGTTATTTTGTTACGAGTTACGTGTTATTAAATTACTTCAGTCTTATGACTTTCGCCTATTAATCGCTTCCAACAATTTTACTTCTTCGTTGCAACAATACAGTGTCCCTCCATATATCATCAAGCTTTGCAATTTTTTCCCGGGTGCCAACAATTCTGAATCCTTCTAATACATGTATATGAATACTTGCTTCATTCTCCGGGAATACACCTGACATCAAACTCCAAATTCCATTTTGCTCGCTCTCGTTTATTAATTTTTGTATGATTATTTTTCCGACTCCACGGTTTCGATAGTCCTCATGTATATACACGCTTATTTCTGCAACACCTTCATACACACAGCGGTCAGAGACCGGTGATAAGGCACCCCATCCTATCATTTTTCCATTATGGATAGTGGCCAACCTGCTATGCAATGTATGAGAGCGATTCCACTTTTCCCAATTGGGTACAGTCGTTTCGAAAGTGGCATTTCTTGTTTCTAATCCTTGGGCGTAAATATGTTGCACCTCAGAAAAGTTTTCTTCATTGACCGGAACAAATTCAATGTCCTCGACTACAATTTTTTCAGCATTCATATTTTATAAACTTTCAAAATTTAAACATGATATGTTTTAATCCGGAACCCAATTTCCGGATATCTAACAACAACCTCCTCCGGGAGTGCAACAACTTTCTCCGGCCACCACCAATTCCGGTAAGGGCATTTTTATTTTATCAGCCGGGATACCACAATGATCGTTGGCCAAACAATTTGTCTTTTTAACTGTTAGAACCAAATTCCCATCTAGGGCTTCAACACCATATTTACCAATAGTTTCAGACTGATACTCTATTTCGATATCGAGATCATCATTGCCAACAATTTTCTCGGAAACAGCAATAATAGCTAATACTTTCTGCGGGTCAAGGCGATGCTCCAAGTCATTTGCAGTCCATACTTGTATAGAAGCAAATTTTTCTTCACGAACTGTACCACCACAATCCATAAAATGTTTTGTGAGTAAACCCATTTCCGTAATATGAAAATGAGACGGTACAAATTCTCCGTTTGGTAATTTGATGTGAAGGCTTTCTGCGTTGGTCAGGAAGTTTTTTAATGCTGATAGTTTCATGTTATTTATTTTTTTAGTTTACTGAAATAATATTTAGCAACATTTCTTATTGCTTAGTTTGGTAGCCATATTGGCAAAGTGTTTTTGAAATTTATCGAGTACTTTTTCGTCGATGCAATAGCAAATGGCGGTTCCTTCGATGGTTCCTTTAATGAGACCACAGTTTTTTAGTTCTTTCAAATGTTGTGAAATAGTCGGTTGAGCCAATGGTAATTCATTCACAATATCACCGCATATACAGGT
>JANNYV010000128.1:0-2918 GCA_031410275.1 Bacteroidota bacterium | reverse complement strand
CCGGTGAAGCCCGTTATATTCATGGCGATTTGGGAAAAGGCACTTGGACATTTTACGGAGGGCATGACCCTGAAGATTATCAGCATGTGGTTGGTGACCCTCCAACTGACTTGAGTTTGCATCCAAATTCACCGGGGTTCAGATTGATATTAAATAATGTGCTATTTCCTGCTGCAAAGAAGAAACCACAGAAAACGTAAATGCCGATGTTCGGTGCCCGCAATGCAATCTCACATTTAGGAAAATTCTCGAATTCACAAATTCCCCGCCCGCCCGTTCTTCGAAACGTCTTCGTTTCGAAGTTCTATGCTGTCGCTTTTAGCGACTTTAAAAATTTAAATTTACCAATTCACAAATGCTTTATTAAAAATATCATCGGCTAATTGGTCGGATATTTCAGCAATTAATTTTGTTTCTACATTCTGAATATTTTGACTAGAACTAAAATCAGCAAAACGGGAAAACGAAAGAATAAAATTACTCTTCTCATTCATCCTGTTTTTAAAATCAATTGAAACCGTGATGGTCAAACGGTTTTTTGATGATGCTTCTGCACCCGATACTGAAGCTACGGTAACATCGTAGGCTGTAATTTCACCAGAAATATCATAATCCGATTTCTCGCTGTTCACCTGAGAAAGTGAAGATTGGGAAACAATTCTCTGCCGCAGTTTTTCTGTGAAGGTCGGGCTCAACGAAGGAATCACTGTACGTGCATTATTTTCTATAAAATGAATATTGATTGTCTTCCCTTCAATTGCTGCACCCGTGAAACTGTAAACTCCGCAAGAAGCGAAAAGAGTGATAAGGCAGAAGGCGTAAGGAATAAGCGACAAGCGATAAGCGATAAGCAAGTTACAAGGCTTGATTGATTTAATCTTCAATATCATACTCTTTAATTTTTCTGTATAATGTTCGTTCAGAAATACCAAGTTCGGAAGCAGCATCGCGTCTTCTGCTCCGGAGTTTTTTCAATGATTTAATAATCAGTTCTTTTTCATTCTCGGCAATATTCAAGCTCTCTTCTACTTCGTGTATGGTTTCTAATTTTTGCGTCTCGGCATTATTCATCATCACAGATACATTTGGTTTCGCCGGTACAATATCTGAGTCAAATGCTGAATAGCGTTCCGGTAGAGCTTCATCTTGAAAGGCATGGCTCATTGAAGGGTTTTTGATGATTTCAAAAAACATTTTCTTCAAATCATTTACATCCTTTTTCATATCAAAGAAAAGTTTGTATAGAATATCACGTTCATTCGAAAAATCCTGTTGATTTGAACCTGAAGTTTGCCCAAGTAGCATAGGGGTATTATCCTGATTTGTATGTACAGGAAGGAAGAAATTTAACTCGTTTGCGTTTACTAATTTACTTGGAGCCAATACGGAAATTTGTTCAGCAATATTTTTCAACTCACGAATATTACCCGGCCATCGGTAATTAATAAGCGCATGCTTTGCATCATCCGATAATTGAATAGGTGTTGTTTTATATTTGTCGGCAAAGTCGATACAGAATTTTCTAAACAATAATGGAATATCTTCTTTACGTTCACGCAAAGCCGCCACGCGGATTGGCACTGTACTCAATCTATAATATAAATCTTCTCGAAAGCGACCTGCATTTACGAGAAGCAATAAATCTTTATTGGTAGCGGCGATGACACGTACATTTGTTTTCTCAACTTTCGATGAACCTACCCTTATATACTCACCCGCTTCTAACACACGAAGCAAACGGGCTTGTGTGCCCAAAGGCATTTCACCGATTTCATCTAAAAAAATAGTACCGCCATTCACGGTTTCAAAATAACCTTTTCTACTTTCGGTTGCACTGGTAAAGGATCCTTTTTCATGACCAAAAAGCTCACTGTCAATGGTACCTTCAGGAATTGCACCACAGTTGATTGCTATAAATTTATTATGTTTTCGAGCGCTTTGTGAATGAATAATTTGCGAAAAGATTTCTTTACCAACCCCGCTCTCACCTTGTATCAATACGGTTAAATCAGTATTTGCGACCTGCAATGCCACACCCAATGAGTAATTGAGAGAAGGTTCATTGCCTATGATACCGAATCTGTTTTTTAAAGATTGTAATTCCTGTTCTGATAGCATGCTTTAAAATTGTGCGCCAAAGTTACAGTACAGGAGGCAATTGAGACATAAAAAGTTGTTAGTTGTTAGATGTCAGATGTTAGGAGATTCGTCCAATTTTAGAGTATCTCCAACTTTCTCATTTTATATTCTTTATTTACTCTTTATTATTCGGCCAACAGTTAGCAACTAGAACAAATGATTCAATTCATCTAGCGACCCAAACAGCAACATATTTCCATCATGAAGAAAATTGCTCAACGATTTTGTAAAAAGAGGAAGCTCAGTCAGAAAAGCATTGATATTGTCGCTACTGAATTCACTAAAGTGTCTACCATATTTTAATTTCTGAACATAGGCCGCATTCACAAATTGTTCGAATTGATTTTTGATAGGGACACAACAAATGGGTTTTTGTAAATACACCGCTTCACTTATAAACGAATAGCCACCATTTGAAATCACTGATTTGGCAGAAGCGAAAGAATCGATAAACTCATGTTCTGAAAATGACTTCAAGGTAACATTACCGTGTACTTCTTCTTTATTAAATCCGTACACAATAAAATTTTCATTCGAAATTTTTTGCAGAGTCGGTATCAATTCTTTTTGCGAAGTAGACGTTTGATACACGACAATATGATTCTTAATTGATTTCTGTACATTCATAATTTCATCTCTGATTACCGGTGCCACATAGCTTGTGTCATCCTTTTTGAGAAGCGGATAAAAAAATGAAGAGATGAAATAATGCTTTGCACCCGGCACTTTAGCTTTCACAATATTTTTCGCCAAGAGGTAATTTGCTTTCTCTTCTTTTG
>JANNYV010000127.1:0-1687 GCA_031410275.1 Bacteroidota bacterium | reverse complement strand
ACCCCGAAATGGCACTTGCACCAATTGTCGGATAGCATTGTTTTCAGCATCGAGTTTATAAGTCTCGTCAATAACTTGAAGGTAAAATAATCTGCCAACGTAAATCAACGCTATCAGAATAAAAAATCCTTGTATAAATCTTTTTCTAATCTCTTCCATTTAGTTTAAGGATAGAATGATTGAGTTTTGGACAATGGCAATAATTTTGATTAATGAAACACTTATCAAAATTATTAGTATCTTTGTATTGCCTGTTTTACATGAAGGTCGGCTCCAAGCCGTTGAAGGGTATCCTTCTTAGTGTAATCACGGGCTTTTTTTATGCACTAAATTTTCTGATGTTAATCTGTGTGTTGTGTTATAATGATTAAGTCCTGTTTCTATATTTGGGTAATCATATAAGTCTACAACTAACGAAATCTTGTTCTCCAAAAAATCATAGTAACGAGTCTCTCCTCTTTCAAAAACTCGTTGAACTGCCCAGCAACAATAGTCGGTTAAATTTAGTAAAGGTTCACTTGTAGGTTGCTGTACGTTAAAATCTACTTTACATTGCTGATGATCTCCATCGGGTGTACGTGCAATTGCCCTTTCAAGTGCTTTATTTAATCCTTTATTAAGATTTTGATGAGTCGTACATTGTGAACGTTCAGCAATGTTTAGCACTAATCTGTGATAATCTTGAAATTTATTTTTCAACAAATGAGAAATTAAATCTGCATAAAATTCCGCTTCTTTTCCATTATGTTTACGCTCATAAATTTCATACGCTTTACGAGCTACCATACATTCAAAATTGCAATCAATTGACTTTATTAACTCAAATGCCATCTTCCGAACTTCTGGAATGTCATCTTTTGCGTGCAGATAATATCCATATTTAGACTTTTTCTTCTCTATACTCGGAATTCCTTTAAAATATCTATCATTCGCTATTTCCTCTTGTAGTGCAATAACTTTCTCACGAGCATTTTTTAAGGGTTTATTCAGACTGAACATTCCCAAAATAAAAGTCTTTGACACGCCCTCATTTCCAAGCATTGGCACACGCCCCTTTGCATAAAAAGTAGTATCGCCAGCCTCATCTAAAAATCTGTGATAATGGGCGGTTTGTATTTTATCAGTGGTTATTTCTTGCATATCTACTATTCCTTCGGAAGTCCCTTAATAAACAAATACATTCCTGCAAAGATAAAAAACATGGAACATCCGATGGTGAACCATGGGGTTTTCATCATGAATTTTTCATCCAAGTAATTACCCAAAAATACACCTGCACCAATGGTTGCAAGCATTTGAAAGCCCGCACCTGCATATTGTGCAAACTTGTTTGGTGAATTATTTTGTTCCATAATACAAAAATACGCCTTTGGCATGGAAACTGATACTATTTTTACGTAAAATTGCGTTTTAAATTGGCGGTCGGCTTTTGGCTATTAGCTTTCGGCTGGGCGACACTCGCTTTCCATCTTTTCCTTTGTGCCTTTGTGCCTTCGTGCCTTTGCCACTCAGTACCTTCTTAACGAAAAATGAACAAAAAATACCTTTTATACCTCACATTTCTTTGTGGAATTCTTTATGGATGTTCACAGAATAGCAATTCTCCTTTGGCAGTTGGTTTTCATAATGTCAATGCAAAATATAATGCTCTTTTTCAGGCAAACATCAAGTTAAAAGAAGTCGAAAA
>JANNYV010000126.1:0-2167 GCA_031410275.1 Bacteroidota bacterium | reverse complement strand
ACATCTTTCATCATAGAATTACGAATTCCAAAATTCACTCCTAATTCCAAATTGTCTATTACCATATAGCCTACAGTAGGTTCGAAATTAATCGTTGTAGTTGTTGTTTCTCTTTCAAGATCCGGGTCTACCTTGTTTGTGTTTACACCCATACCAAATCTTACTGCCACATTACCTTGTGAGGTTGCGGTACGTGTTCTTTTTCTTTGCGCATCAACAGACAACGCAGATACAATCATTAATGAAAGGATAATTACTTTTTTCATATAAATTTATTTTTATTATTTTTATGCGTCAAAAGTATTACAAGTTTTTTATAATTAAAAGTATTATTTTCACTTTCTTTGTAAAACTCTAAAATAAATTTTAACCCATTAAATTTAAAATACACATGAAACAAGGATTAATTATACTCGCCATTCTTGCCGTATTAGGACTTTGGCTGAGAAGTTCATACAATGGCTTAGTACCCAAAGATGAAAATGTAAAAGAAAAATGGGCTAAGGTGCAAAACCAATACCAACGTCGAATGGATTTAATACCAAACTTAGTCAACACTGTAAAAGGTGCCGCTAACTTCGAACAAAAAACATTGACTGATGTGATAGAGGCCAGAGCCAAAGCCACACAAATGGTAATAGACCCTAATAATATGACGGCTGAAAAACTGAAAGAGTTTCAGGCAACACAAGGACAATTGAGTCAGGCAATGGGGCGATTGATGATGATTACAGAAAACTACCCAACATTAAAAGCCAATCAAAACTTTTTAGATTTACAAACTCAATTAGAAGGAACCGAAAATAGAATCTCCTCGGCACGGAATGATTATAATGAAGCTGTAAAAGATTTTAATATCGGCGTTCGTAAATTTCCAATGAATATGCTGGCCGGTATGTTTCACATGAGTGCCAAACCAACTTTTGAAGCTGAAGCAGCTGCACAAAAAGCGCCTCCCGTTAATTTCTAACAGGTTTTATTTTTCATTTTAATTTTACACGCTATGTTTTTCGACAGAAATCGCAAGCCTTTTTTATCGAACGAAGAAACAGAGCAGGTATTGAAATGCATTCGAGAGAATGAACAATCTACATCCGGTGAAATACGTATTTTCATTGAAAGTCATTGCCCTTTTATGAATCCAATTGACAGAGCAAAAGAATTATTTTCAAAATTGAAAATGTATAATACAGTCGACCGAAATGCGATCTTAATTTATATTGCACATAAGGATAAGGACTTTGCATTGTTTGCAGATGGAGCCATTTTCGAAAAAGCACCCCATCTATTTTGGAAGGAAGAAAGCCGCCGATTGAGTTATCATTTTTTTCATAATCAATATGTCGAAGGAATTACAGATTGCATTGCAAATGTTGGCACTCAATTAAAAAAACAGTTCCCTTGGGAAGGTGAAAAGAAAAATGAATTGCCTGACGAAATCATCTTTGGCAAATGATATACAAACGCATCCATAAACGAATATTCATTCTCAGTATTTTTTTGCTGAGTAGTTGTTTTCTGTTTTCACAATCAACCTATCATAAAGCAATTCCTGACCTTCCTTCACCATCACGGTTGGTGAATGACTTTGCAGATATGCTGACGTCTGATGAAGAATCTCAATTAGAAGCAACTCTTTTAAATTTTGCAAATGAATCATCCAATGAAATAACTATTGTGACCGTTGAAGATTTAGATGGTATGGAAGTTTCCGAATTTGCCCTTGAGCTCGGACGCAAATGGGATATCGGGAAAGAGAAGAAAAAAAATGGTGTAGTCATTCTTGCTTCAAAGAATGACCATAAAATAAATATATCGCCCGGTGACGGCCTTTAAGGTGTATTGCCCGATATCACCTGTGGACAAATTATTCGAAACTACATGGTGCCGAATTTTAAATCCGGAAATTATTATCAAGGATTTGACGAAGCAACAACAGCCATCATTGCTGCCAGCAAAGGCGAGTTTACAAATGATGAGCCGGTAAAAAAAACATTTTACAAGGCATTTAAAATTTTTAAAATTATCTTCTTAATCTTAGCCATTCTTCTTTATTTTTATTTCAGAAGAAACTCGGGACCAATGTATATGAGTCGTAGAGGCTCCCGGTACCTAGGCGGTGATGGATTCGGTGGGGGTGGTTTTTTCGGAGGTGGTGGTGACTGGG
>JANNYV010000125.1:0-2203 GCA_031410275.1 Bacteroidota bacterium | reverse complement strand
CATCTACTAAGTAATCAACTACTTTTCCAGGATGAGAAGTAGCAAAACTTTGAACGGCATTATAAGCAGCAGTAGCACCACCGACGCAAGCACCACATGGCATTACCCATTCAATGACAACTACTTTACCTGCATTTAATTCAGTATAAAGAGTGTGGCTCATGCTATTACAGTCTGTTGCCGTAAAGTCTGTTGCCGTTTGTGCTTTGGAAATCGTAACAACGAACATCAAAGCAATAGTTAGAGTAGAAATTAATCTTTTCATTTTTTGTAAATTTTATTTTGTTTGAATTATTAAAGACCGTAATTGAAATAGTATGAATTTTACCACAGTAGGTAAAACACAAATAGCCACTGCAAAAATGCAATAGCTCAAGACTAAAGGAATAAAAATCAGATTAAGAAAACATTATACAGAATGTACAGAGGGGGAGAATGGTCAGGTGGATATTCTAAACCAAATGAAAGAGATTTATTTTCGCTATGAATTATATCTCTCTTTGAAAATTGAAATGCTTGTTTAAAAACAAACGAATCAATAAGATTTTTTGAAATGAAAACCTTATGGGTCATTTTATCTTTCTGTTCAGCCTTTACGGTCGTTTTTTTATCTTTACAACAGTCCTTACTATGCTTTTCACTGTCATGCTCACATTTACATAAGTGTGTAAAGGAAACACCATAAAAGGAATATGATTTCTTGCCTGCACATTCATGCACTTCCATGCTAAACCCAACTGTTGAAAACAGATGAGAAAAGATTAAAAATATGGAAATGAATAATTTCATTGCAGGTTATAAACAACGAATATATAAATAAATTGAATAAAACAACTTTTATTAACATCTGCCCTAAGATTTTGCGATCAACCCTTTTATTTGGTTGGCAGAAGAAAATGTTTCAATTGTGATACTATAAATAACCATGACTTATACCCGAAATCGCATGATATACACATGAGATATTCATGACATACTCATTGCTATCACAAATGCTGTCTGCATATAATAACCCATCCATCAACCATAACGTATTCCCCCTAAATCTTCTTTGAATATACTGTACCCTGCTTGAACTATGCTTGAATCTAGACAGATTAGTAAAATAAATACACCTTTCCATAAAATAGAAACAATAGCTTTGCGTTATAGTAAAAGTGAAAAAGGGATTTTCAATACTGTTTCTTGTTTACTACCTTTTGGGTAGTATGATATTACCCATTGGTGATTTTAGTACAATTGGTGATATTCCTGATATGTTCCGACATTGTAAGGCTACTGAAGATAAAGACCTGACCGCCTTTGATTTTGTAACAGACCATCTAATCAATATTGATGGCTTGTTTGATGGGCATAATCATCTGGATGAACAAAAACCACATAAACCTTTTCATTCTCAATTTCAACATCACATATTTCAAATTGTTCAAAAAAACAAAACCCATGAATTTATAGTTGAACATGATTTTATTAATAATTTGAAGCATTCATGTTTTTACTCTTCAAATTATAGTTTCCAAACTATATCCTCTATTTTCCATCCTCCCGCAACCGTTTAATGTTTGTATAGCCCAACGTGGGTTTATAATGAGTCTTATTAAAAAACATTAAACAATATCTAAATGAAACATATCATTTTGGTTACAGTATTTGTAACCGTTATAGCAACAAGTTGCTTTGGGAAAGTTACACCTCCAAGTGCAGTAGCTTCTGCCTTTAAGCAAAAATTTCCAACTGCCATAAAAATAAGTTGGGGAAAAGAAAATGCCCATGAGTACGAGGCAGATTTCACAGAAAATGGAGTGAAGTACTCCGCAAATTTTAGTGAAGCCGGGAAATGGATGGAAACAGAAACTACAATCGATTTTAATTCAGTGCCTGCAAAAGTAAAAGTTGCTTTCAATACCCAACATAAGGGTGCAAAGCCAAATGAAGCGGCTAAAATTGAACGTGCCAATGGTGTGATTTATGAAATTGAAATCAAGGAAGGTAAAAAAAGGAAAGACTGTCTTTATAATGAAGATGGAAGTAGTGTGAAATAGCAAACCCCTTTATTGTGTAAGAGGGTAATGTGTGAGCATTGCCTTCTTATTTCATTCATTTTTAAATTTATAAATCATGTATCACAACACAAAAAAATATGTGTGCATACTTATGATTATAGTATGTACTGCAAATAATTTACTTGCACAAAATTCAACCA
>JANNYV010000124.1:0-2457 GCA_031410275.1 Bacteroidota bacterium | reverse complement strand
ATAGATGCAGCAGGTTGTGTAACAGGTAAGCCGGTTACGCAAGGTGGTGTTCGAGGACGTACAGAAGCAACCGGTCTTGGTGTATATTTTGGTGTTCGTGAAATGTGTGACGATACCGAAATGATGAAGAAATTAAACATGACTACCGGATTAGGTGATAAAACTGTGGTTGTACAAGGTCTTGGCAATGTAGGTTATCATGCGGCAAAATATTTTCAGGAAGGTGGTTCAAGAATTGTAGGCATCGCAGAATATGAAGGTGCTATTTCAAATCCTAAGGGTTTAGATTTAGAAGCAGTGGTAGCCTTCCGCAAAAAGACAGGATCTCTTTTAAATTTCCCGGGCGCAAAAAATCATAAAAAATCTTCTGAAGCCTTAGAATTGGCTTGTGATATATTAATCCCTGCCGCTTTAGAAAATGTAATTAATGGCGAAAATGCCCCAAGAGTAAAAGCCCGTATTGTGGCAGAAGCTGCAAACGGCCCTTTAACACCTGATGCAGATGCAATCCTGAACAAAAAAGGTGTAGTGGTTGTGCCTGATATGTATATCAATGCAGGGGGTGTAACGGTTTCCTATTTCGAATGGTTGAAAAACCTTAGCCATGTTCGCTATGGTCGTATGGAAAAACGTTTCAGTGAAAATATGAATACTAGTATCTTGGGTTCTATTGAAAGTTTGACAGGGAAAAAAGTATCCAAGGCTGAACGAAGCGTTATTCTTCACGGTCCTGATGAAGTAGATTTGGTACATAGCGGATTAGAAGATACGATGATGGGTTCTTATCACGAAATTCGTGATATTTGGATGAAGAACAAAAAAATTACAGATATGAGAACCGCAGCATTTGTCAATTCAATCAACAAGGTAGGTGTGTCTTATATGGAATTGGGTATTTTCCCATAGGTTCGAAAAAGTTGAAAGTTGAGGGTTGAAAGTTGAGAGTAAATCCGGCTGTAAGCCCCGTCAACTCATACATTTTCGCTCTTTATGGACCTCATAAATAAACTGAATAAGAAAATTTAGAAATATATTTAAAACTGCCTATATCAACGGCAGTTTTTTTTTGAATAAAAATTTTATATTCTATCAAAATAGACTACTTTCGCACTTCCAAAAATAAAACGTCATGCAAGAAGCAATAAAATTTGTACAAGACCAACTGACTACATTAAAAGAAGTGCCGGCATTTAAAGCTGGGGATAGTATATCAGTTAATTATAAAATCCAGGAAGGAAATAAAGAACGTATTCAAACCTTCAAAGGTGTTTGCTTAAAGCGTCAGGGACGGGGTATTACCAAGACCTTTACTGTACGTAAAATGAGTGACAATGTGGGTGTTGAACGTACATTTCCTGTACAATCTCCAAACATCGAGTCTATCGAATTAAATAAAGTAGGACGTGTTCGCCGAGCAAAGATATTGTATCTACGTGAGCGTTCAGGTAAGTCTGCCCGTATCAAAGAAAAGAGAATGAAATAATTTTGAAATTATATTTGCCTAGCAGTTATTGCCTGGTATTGGAAAGAGACTGTCTTATAAGGCAGTCTCTTTTTTTTATTTACATATTTCCATTGATTCTAATGGTGTCATAATTGAAAAATATATATGATAATCCGCTAAACCGCACCAACTTGATCAACCTTTAATTTGTCAGTACAAACTGATTATTATGCCATCAGCATTTCTATCATAAAAGACTATGAGCAAATGCTAGATGGTATACAATACATTCACTGTTTCTTTTTATCTCACAGAATACGCAGAATCCACAGAAGGCTTTCAGCCTTTGTATTTTTCAGTGTATTCAGTGTATTCTGTGAGCCCTTAGTAAAGCAAGTAACACGGCTAATTCTATTCTTCCAGAAGTTGCAGTTGGTGTATTTTTACGGATAAGCATTAAAATATATATCATCTTCCGTAGTTCTTAATATCCCATAAAAAAGGCTGTCTCAAATTTTTGTTTATGTGACAGCCTCTTTAATAAATAAAATCAAAATGATTATGCATTTTCCAACACCTTCGGTGCGGCTGCCAGTATTTCTTCATTCGCTTGTGCGGCATATTTCTCAAAGTTCTTTACAAACATTGCACCGAGTTCTTGTGCTTTTTTATTGTATTCTTCCTTATCATTCCAGGTATTTTCAGGAATCAATAATTCAGAAGGAACATTTGGGCAAGTTGTTGGCATATCAAAACCAAAAACAGCATGTGGCGTATATTCAATAGTATCTAATTCACCATTCATAGCAGCTGTAATCATAGAACGGGTATAACTTAGTTTCATTCTATTACCTACGCCATAAGGTCCGCCACTCCAACCTGTATTTACTAACCATACTTTCACATCAGGGTGCTGCTCTAGTTTTTTACCAAGAAGCTCTGCATATTTAGTTGGGTGTAAAGGTAAAAAGGCTCTTCCGAAACATGCACTAAATGTAGCTTGTGGCTCAGTA
>JANNYV010000123.1:0-3724 GCA_031410275.1 Bacteroidota bacterium | reverse complement strand
GCGGGTACAGGTACTACCGATTTCTCAGGCGATAATGGTGCCGCTACATTGGCCAAGGTAAATGGGACAAGAGGGATAGCAGTAAGCAGCGCAGGTGATATTTATTTTACAGATGCTAATAATAATCGGGTACGAAAAATTAATACATCCGGAATTATTTCTACCATCGCAGGTACAGGTACCGCTTCGTCTACAGGAGACGGAAGTGCGGCAACAGCAGCAACGTTGAATAGTCCAACGGGATTGAAATTATTTGGAACTAATATTTATGTTGCAGAAAATTCAGGCAATAAAATTAGAAAAATAACAAGTGCAGGAATTATATCTACAGTCGCAGGAACCGGTGCTACAACACCTTTCAATGATAATGTAACAGCGACCAGTGCAAACATACAAGCACCGGCCCGTATTGCATTTGATGCAGCAGGAAATTTATATATCGGTTGCCAAGCGCAGGTGCGCATTCGTAAAGTAAATGTGTCGACGGGTATCATGACAACTGTTGCAGGAACAGGTACTTCCGGTTTCTCTGGTGATGGTGGATTAGCAACTTCTGCGAATATTGGTAACCCTGCGGGAATGGCTGCCGATGCGAATTCTAATTTTTATTTTAGGGATATTACCAACAATCGATTACGCAAAATTTGTTTGGGTTCAGTGAGCGCTTCCACACCAACCTTATCGGCATCGGCTACAACAATTTGTGCTGGAGATAGTGTTACATTAAATATTGCATCAAGGGGATTAAATTCAGCATTAGGGTGGGAATGGTATGCTGCAGGTTGTGGAGGTACAGTAGTTGGAAGTGGTACCTCTATAAAAGTCGCGCCATCATCAACCACCACATATTTTGCGAGAGGAACAGGAGGTTGTGTAATACCCGGTGCATGTGGAAGTAAAATGATTACGGTAAATCCGGTAGCAAATATTGCGAATCAACAAATAGGTATTTGCAATGCAACTGCTTTTGTTGTGTCACCTGCTGGAGTTCCTGTAGGTACCTCATTTACATGGTCTGCACCTACTGGCACAGGCTTCACGGGTGGCAGCGCTCAAGCCGTTGCGCAAACTAGTGTTAGTCAAACATTGACCAATACAACCGCAGGTCCGGTTACTGCAACCTATATTGTTACACCAACTACCGGAACTTGTATTGGTGATACATTTATAATTGATGTGGCTGTAAACTTAACTGCGTCGATTACTTCAGATACATTAAAGGGCGCTATTCAAGCAACACTATTTAGTACAACATTGATGCAGACCGGAGTGAGTTCACCTATATGGAGTATAAGCGTTGGAACGCTTCCATCAGGATTACTATTGAACACAAACACCGGAGCAATTTCGGGAACACCAACTGTTCATGGTCAATTTAGTTTTACTGTAAATGCAACCGCAGGTAGTTGCGGCGCAACAAAAGTTATTGTAATGAATATTGCTGAACCATCTAGTACTGTAAATGTCGCAGGAAATATTGGCAATCAAACATGGTCAGATTCTACATTTTGGCGAGGAGTTGGATTGTCTATTGCCGAAGATGCTGATGGAATTCCTGATGCAGATGATGTGGTTAATATTTCGGGAGCTGCTTCAGGTAATTTAAATATCACAAATGACATGGATGTAAAATCATTATTGATTGATAGCGCATCTGCTATTGTTGTTTCATTGAATACACACACTATTCATCTACATAATGGTGAATTGCATTTACCAAGAGCAGGATCATTGAGTGCTCAACAAGCAACAGTGCATTTGAACGGCGACACTAAACTAAATGTAGCTGATGAAATCGGAACGTTGGATATTGAATCAGGTGATACAAATTCAGTAGAGTTAGTCAAAGATATTCAGGTAAAGACTAAATTAAAAATCAGGAAATTGAAAGAAGTAAAAGGAGGCAAAAAAATAAGAAATCGTGGTGATATGGAATTGAACAATACTGAAATGCAAGGCGATGGTGGCATAGTAATGGATGGAACTGCCGACCAAACGATTGAAGGAAATGGCCCGGTTCATGATTTGGAAATCGCGAAAGTATCAGGCGATATTAAACTTTCAAATCATTCGCATATAAAAAATTCAAAAGCCGGACATAAAGCGAAATTAAAAGGAAATCATACCCGAATAAAAAGTACAAATGGATACCATGTAAAACTTGAAGATACCATGGAAGTTGAAATTGATTATGCCGGGGTCATTGAAAATGTGGATGTGAATACAGATCAATTTAGGTTAATGCAAGACTTAACTATTGAACAAAACTTAACATTGACTGATGTAAACGAACTAGTTGGTGCCGGAAATACAATTCATGTTGAAGGAAATGTTGTGACTGAATCAACTGATATGGGTGCTGATGTTCCGATTGATTTATCCGGAGCAACTACACAAACCATATCAGGCAGCGGTAATATTCCACAGCTTGAAGTGAGTAAACCTTCAGGCGATATAGTTCTATCTAATGATTTGATAATCAGTAATTCAAAGGTTGGAGTAGATGCAAAATTAAGTGGTAATAATACGGCGGTCTTATGTCCAAACGGAGAGCAAGTAAAACTTGAAGATGCAGAGGAAGTGAAAATAAATTATGCCGGCCCAATTGATAATGTGGAAGCGAACACACCAAAGATTTCCTTGATGCAAGATATGAACGTAGAAAAAGATTTGACGCTAAGTGGAGACAGTGTTTGCTTAAATGGTTTGAATAAACGCATTGAGGTGAAACAGAATGTTGTGTCATCAACCGAAGTGAAGGGAAATGCAAGCCTAGAAATTAAAGGCTCTGGCAATAGTACGATTTCGGCGCCTCCAACAAAATCGCAAGGGAAGTTAGAAATTAATAAAGGCTCTGGTGCAACGGTAAAACCACTTGCCGATTTGAAAGCTGATTCAATTAAAATGTATGAAGGTGTTTTCGATTTGAATGGAAAACAAGTAACGGCAAATACGACAAATACCGGAGGAAAGAATGCCGGTACCGGAACAACAAAAGGAAATTATAAAGCAGATGGAAGAGTAGCTGCTGTGCCTGTAAGTGCACCACCTCCAACTAACCCAACATCTCCGAAGCCTAATCCTAAAGTTGCGCCGGGTAATAGCCCGGGACTTATTACAATAGAAGGCAATATAGAAATGGACAGTACTGATATGAATGTTGAATTGTTTGGAACGACTCCGGGTACAGGTTTTGATCAACTGAAAGTGATTGGACAAGTGAAAATAAATAATGATGTTAAACTTGATTTGATAGCCGACAGTATTCCGAATGTTGATTTTGTGATTATCGATAATGACAGTACAGATGCTGTTGATGGGCGTTTTGTCGGACTTCCAAATAATGGTGATACACTAAGCTATAATGGAAGGGTATTCCGAATTTATTATAACGGTGGTGATGGAAATGATTTTCTGCTTTCAATGACGAATCATATGCCGCTATTTGTTTCATGTGCTACGAACCAAAGTATTTGCGAAAATAATAATCCGGTTTTATATTCAATAGTTTCAAATACTGACCCGATGCCAACATACACCTATTCATTTTCGGGTGCAACAACAGTCGCTCCCGGAACGGCCGGAACAGGAAGCGGCTCTATATTCAATGTCGGCATGATTGTCGTTGAAGTCAAAGCAAGCAATTCATTCGGTTCAACATATTGTTCATTCACTGTTGACGTAAAAGCAATATCTACGGGCTCGTCATCTATAACAACTTGCG
>JANNYV010000122.1:0-3314 GCA_031410275.1 Bacteroidota bacterium | reverse complement strand
GGCAAACGTTCCTGTAAGACTAGGACAAGTTCCAACCGGACTCACATTATAAGGTGCCGTGCAATTATACGAAACAGCGGATACAATTGGAGCCCCACATATAGGACGGGCATTACAAGCCGACTGACTTTCACACTGATTGACAAGCTGAGCCTTCACCTGAAAAACGAAACTAACAATAAGAGCCAAGGAGGTAAGAATTCTTTTCATAAAAATAATATTATGCGTAAAACGTTAAATTGTTCTTTAATTTAATTGAGAGGCTAAAGTAGTATGAAATGCTTTGCGGTACAAACTTTTTTTGTCATGTTATTTCAATATTTTTTTAGCAGTGTAATTTGCCCGTCAAAAACAGCATAGGTATTGTATGAAATCCAATCGCCTACATTAATAAAAGTACTGTCAGCATTGAGTTGCGTAGAGCAAGGAATATGACGGTGACCGAAAATGAAATAATCATAGTGATTATTTTTCAGCAAGAAATTTGCATACAATAATTGGTATTCTTTGTCAGGTTCTTTCATTTGCAAATCTTCATATTTATGTTTCGGCCCCATACGGCTGAAGAAATCGGCCAGCTTCAATCCGATATCCGGATGCAATTGTCTGTAAATATATTGCGACACTTTATTGTGCAAAAATGCTTTTAGTAAACGATACCGTTTGTCTTCTTTCGCTACACCATCGCCATGCGCCAAATGAAAAATTTTCCCTTGTATGGATATGGTTTGTGCAGTTTTGTAAACCATGGCATGTAATTCCTGTTCGAAATAACCATGCATCCACAAATCATGGTTGCCGGTAAAAACAATAATTTCAATCCCTGCATCCGATAACTCGGCCAATTTCCCTAAAAAACGAATACTCCCTTTTGGCACCGCCCGTTTATATTCCATCCAGGAATCGAACAAATCGCCTAATAAATAAAGCTGTTGTGCATCGCCCTTTATACTGTCGAGCCATTGGCAAACTTTCAGTTCACGTTTCCTTGTTTCCTCATAATCGGGAATCCCAAAATGGAAATCAGATGCGAAGTATATTTTTTTTCCCTCGTTTAATACAATATTCTCTGTTGGCGAATGCATGAAGGGGCAAATATAATATTCCGTTCTATTGGTGAGTGATTTTTTTTATTGAGGGCTAAAGGCAGTGATTTTACAAAGAGAAGCTGAGAATAAGAGAATATAGTTTTACTGAACTTCTCTTTTTCTCTTTGTAAAAAAATAGGTCACTAGCGCGAGATTGAAGCACAGGAAAAGTGCGCTAGCCTCTCGTGCCTTCATTAAGAAACGATTTTACAAAGAGAAGGTTAGAATAAGAGAATACAGGTTTACTAAACTTCTCTTTTTCTCTTTGTAAAAAAATAAGCCTTGAGAAAAACACCGTTTGCAAATTTCTCCTTGTATAAAAATGATTCACTTTTCCTTAAATTGCAGCCTTGTTTGCAGTTCCAACATTTTTGTCTTCGCAAACTGCACAATAAAATATGAAAGAAATAAACGAGCTTCTCAAGCAAATTAAAAAGGGTGAACTAAAACCCATCTATGCCTTCGACGGCGAAGAGCCTTATTTTATTGACATGCTTTGTGATGCTTTCGAAAAGGACGTGCTTCAACCACATGAAAAAGATTTTAATTTCACTACCTTTTATGGCAAAGACTCCGATTGGGCCGCCATTATAAATGAATGCCGAAGCTATCCGGCCTTTGCAGCTCGTCGATTAGTGATATTAAAAGAAGCCGCACAATTGAAAGGCTTTACAGAATTAGAAAGTTATATTCTCAATCCTTCACCAACGACTGTATTTGTCATTGCCTATAAATATAAAAAAATAGACGGTCGATCAACCATCGTAAAATCTATCAAGAAAAATGGCATCTATCTCACCTTCGATAAAATAAAAGATTATAATCTCAGTGATTGGATTTTGAGTTATTGTACCACAAAAAATATTCATATCAGTGCCGCCAATGCCGATTTGTTAGGCACCTATTTGGGTACCGATTTGCAGAAAATTGTAAATGAATTAGAAAAGGTGTTGATTAATGTTGGAGAGCATAAAGAAATTACCGCCGAATTGATAGAAAAATATATCGGTATCAGCAAAGAGTATAATGTGTTTGAATACCCGCGTGCCATTCTTGAACGGAATAATGAGAAGAGTTACCGCATTGCCAATTACTTTATTGCCAATCCGAAAGAAGGCCCAATGATGTTGGTCACCGCGATGTTGTATGGGCAGTTTTCGAAACTCTATCAATATCATTATGTCAAAAATATGCAGAGCAAAGACATTGCCGCTGCATTAAAAATAAACCCTTACTTTGTGAAAGATTATCAGAAATGGGCGCAGCAATTCAATCTTTCACAAACCATCGAAGCCATCGAAATCATTCATCAATATAACTTACATGCCGTCGGAATGAATACGTCTACCAATGATTTGACCTTACTCAAAGAACTCACCGCAAAACTTATATCTATATGAAAAAATTAGTTTTAACCCTGTTGATTATATCTGTTTTCTTTTCTGAATTGTCAGCAAAAAAGAAAAAAACAAAGGACGCTATAAAATTTGTAAGCGGTGTTTATTCAACCAATGACAGTAGTATTCGAAAAGTTGGAGATGTATATGTACTCATGGTAAAAACATTGGCTGAAAATGTGGTGTTCGATTCTGTTTGGTTTGGCGCAACACCTGTTCCTTGTGATTTATTGGACGCAAAAACGAATCATAAAATTGGCAGTTCAGGATTAAAAGGAACCTATATTGTCAGGGCCAACAAAAATTTGTATGCCAACTTTCATACTGATATTGATTCAACCACTGCATATAAAAATTTCAACGCTCCATTTCCATTTAAAGGCGATGCCGTTATCATGTACAAAGTAAATGGTGTACGTTATTACAAAGTGGTGAGTAAGGTAATGAAGGTAACGGCAAAAGGAATGAGAAAGTAGAGCTGATGTCCGGATTCCGATGTTCGATGTTTGAAAAATCTTCAATCATCTGATATCGGATATCGAAATTAAAACCTCCAATTCTGAAATCATCATGGCAGTTGCACCCCAAATAATAATGTCTTCATTCAACACATATACCGGTGTGTTCATCTCTTCATCTTGCTTGTCTGAACGTTTTACTGTTCGCATTTCTTTTACCGATTTATCAAATAATAAATTCAAAGGCACTTTAATAATTTCCTGTACTTCTTTTTCGGATGGTTTAAATGCCTGTACATTTTGTATATAACCTATTGTGGGTGTCACTAAAAAATTACTTGGTGGAATGTATAACGATGATAAGGTACCAA
>JANNYV010000121.1:0-3595 GCA_031410275.1 Bacteroidota bacterium | reverse complement strand
CCGACTTCGCTCACTGACCCGACTTCGCTCACTGACCCGACTTCGCTCACTGACCCGACTTCGCTCACTGTTCCTGCTTTTATTTTTTTTGGTGCTGCCCATACATTCCACTGATATTCTTTTTCAATAATAGGTGTATAGGTTTTTCCGCTGAGTTCGGCGGCGGTCTTTTTATCTTTTTCTAAATCATCAAGGTATTTTAGAAACAACACCCAAGAGGTTTGCTCAACATAATCGAGTTCACTGCCGCATCCGGCATCCTTATGCAGGATATCATCTATATTCTTAAAAGTTTGTTCAAACATTATGGAGGGTGAGTTTGGGTTAATCTTCCAAATTTAATGGAATGGTTGATAAATGACAAAGAAAGGTGATTTTGTTTCTCAAATCAAACCTTGCCATTTATTCTTCAATGTTTTTTCCTCGCAGCGTGTCCTTGCCTAACTCTTTTCATAACTCAAATCACACAAGTCACTCTACGTTTAATGTCACGCAGAGTCAGGCATTATAATTTTAGTTTCGAGCTTGATTCAGTAGTTGATACGCTGCGGAGAAATAAACCCTTCTTTCTTTTAGCGCATGTTGGCAGTAGTGCCTCTGTTTTACCACAACCATTTTTTAGGTTTTAAATCTTGTTTTGCATAAATCAATTCTAATGTGTCATTTAGCTGAACACCTTCTATTTTAAGTTGATTATTAGTCAATTTGTATCTGCCTTTTAATACAGTGGTCGAGTCAATTATATCAACATCGTCTCCAGTTCCTCCTCTGTTTATATAAAGATTTAGAGAGTCGTTTGTTTTATTGATTTCTAAAATATATGCCATTGAATTATTATTAAAATCTCGTAAAACATTCCATCTACTTTGCTTTTCAATAAATATATCTTTATACATTGTACTATCGTTTAGTGGTATATAATCTTTCTTATTTTTAAAAGCCTTAACAAGAGTATATTTTCCAACCAATAATTCATATTTTTTTTGATAGTCAGATTTTACTAAATTCGGTTTCACTTTGATATAAATTATCCCCGTAATAAGTAAGAAAGCAAACACTTTAAATAATTTAATAACTAAACTTACTTTGTTTGTGAAATTTATATTTGGTGAAAAATGTAATGATTTAAAAAATGTAATAATGTTTTGCTTCTGACTAAAAATAATATAAATATTACAAGCCAAAAGAATGGTTGCGGCAGGAAATGTAATTCCACCTATTTTGAAAAAGAAATTAAGTATAAATACTTGTGAAGTAACAAATAAAAGTAGTAGAGAAGCAAAATAATAAGTACGCCTATTCAATAATAATAATCCTGGGATAAACTCAAGAATTCCTGAAACTAATTCTTGCCAATTATTTTTTCCGAAATAATACCAAGCCAATTCAAATTCAGACACATCAACTAATTTGGTATCTAATGCAGATAGCTGATAATCAAAAAAATCTCCAAAAAGTTTTGGAACTCCGTAAAAAATCATAAATACCGCTAAGATGTATCGTTGAGTTCCTATATTTAGATAATCAATTTCACTTAATTTATTGGACTTTTGAAGTTTGTAGAATAAGAAAAAACATAAACTAAATGTAAGTAACAATACAACTCCGATAGAAACCAAAATTTGTTCTTCATTTTCTATTCCTGCTAACCCGAAAATTAAGTAAACAAAAAATAATAGTATTGCAAGAATACTGATAATTGTTCCGATAATTTGTTCAGCCTTGTTCAATTTCATATTTTAGTGGTCTGTTAGTTTGAGGCTCACTTCATTACTGCCAGCTGATGCGTAAGGATTATTTTTTTCCTTTGGTTTAATTCTCCTCAAACCTTCACAAAATAAGGAAATCAAGCCCAATCACAACACTAATATACTATCGAAATTGTACTTAGCAAATTATCGCTATCATATATGCCTATTGTTTTCTGTTTCGCCCACTAGCGCGAGATTGAGGCGTAGCCAATGTGCATTGGCATCTCATGCAATCATAAACGCAAATTTAAAAACAAGCATTGTAAAATAATTTTGTTGGCGAAGAATACAACCAAAGGCTAAAGACTTCTTTAGCTACCAAAGATTAAAATCTATGGCAATGATATCGGCCATGACTATGATATTGCTCGCCACACACAAAAAAGCAGCCTTAAAGTTAATCTTCATAGTTAAAAATATAGTTTGCATCCCCGGTACTCAAATCAACTTGAAAATTTATCTTTGACCTTTCTTGAAAAAAATAACTTATCATGCAATATACTTTCCGTGACATAGAAAAAAAGTGGCGTCGTATCTGGAACGAAACCGAAGCATACAAAGTCATCAATGATACATCAAAACCAAAATGTTATGTGCTCGATATGTTTCCCTACCCTTCCGGTGCCGGTTTGCATGTTGGTCATCCATTGGGGTATATTGCCAGTGATATTTATGCGCGTTACAAACGGTTAAAAGGGTTTAATGTATTGCATCCTATGGGCTTCGACTCTTTTGGTCTTCCAGCCGAACAATATGCCATTGAAACCGGTCAACATCCTGCAGTGACAACCGAAAAAAATATTGCACGGTATAAAGAGCAATTAAATAATATTGGATTTTGTTTCGATTGGAGTCGCGAGGTAAAAACATCGGACCCAAGTTATTATAAATGGACACAATGGATTTTTCTTCAACTTTATAATAGTTGGTATAATCCGGAAACAGGAAAGGCAGAACACATTGATACTCTTATTCAGAAGATGTCAGATATTGGATGTCAGATGTCAGAAAATGACTTAATGAAATATCGTTTAGCCTACAGAGCTGAGAGTTATGTAAATTGGTGCGAAGCCTTGGGTACCGTATTGGCAAATGATGAAGTAGTGAATGGTGTTTCAGAACGAGGTGGCCATCCGGTTGAACGAAAATTAATGAGTCAATGGTTTCTGCGTATTACATCTTTCGCCGAACGATTATTGGATGGATTAAACCAAGTAGATTTCCCTGAGAGTTTAAAAGAAATGCAACGAAATTGGATAGGAAAGAGTGAAGGCGCAGGCATTAGTTTTGATCTTATATCTCAAATCTCAGATGTCGAACACCAAACACTTAACATCGAAATTTTTACAACAAGACCTGACACTATTTTCGGCGTTTCATTTATGGTATTGGCACCCGAACATCCTTTAGTAAATAATATAACAACAGATACCCAACGAAAAGAAATTGAAGACTATCAAAAATATGTTTCATCACGAAGTGAACGTGAGAGAATGTCAGAAACAAAAAAAGTAACCGGTGCATTTACCGGCGCCTATGTTGTTCATCCATTTACAAAAAAAGAAATTCCTGTTTGGATAGCTGATTATGTATTGATGGGTTATGGCACCGGTGCTATTATGGCCGTGCCTTGTGGCGATAGCAGAGATTATGCTTTTGCAACTCATTTCAAAATTGATATTCCTAATATCTTCAAAGAAAAAGATATTTCAACAAGTGCATATGAAGAAAAAGATGTGACATATTGCAATTCAGATTTTATCAATGGGTTAAAATATAAAGAGGCCTCTGCAACCATGCTGAATGAAAATAGAAGCGAAGCAAATCGGCACACGAAAAATAAA
>JANNYV010000120.1:0-6649 GCA_031410275.1 Bacteroidota bacterium | reverse complement strand
GACTTTCAGTCTTCACGCGAACTCCATTTGTCTTCGCACTAACTCGTTTTGCGTTCACGCTAACTCCTTCAGTCTTCAGTGACCCATCTTCCGCCTTCACGCTAACTGGTTTTGTATTCACACTAACTCCTTCAGTCTTCAGTGACTCATCTTCAGCGTTCACGCTATCTCCTTTTGTATTCACGTTAACTCCTTCAGTGTTCACTCCGGTTTCTTCAGCCTTCTCTCTCACTGCTTCTTCTGTTGGAATATCTTGCTTTACAGAAGGGAGGGTATTTTCTTTTACAACTTCATTTTCCTTTTTTTCATGGTGAACAAATTTCGGAAGCAGGTATGCGCCCACACCTACCACAAGCAGTATAGCCAACATTGAAAACCAACGCCAAAAAAATGGGCGTCGTTTCTTTTTCTCTTCGTCATCGAGAATGGCAGACATCTTTTCCCAATATTCCTCTTTTAATGAGAAATTGGCTTCTTCTGCCTTGCGCTGCAGAAAATCGTCCAACATGTGATTATCCTTTTTCATACTACTTAACGTTTACTGTGTACTGTATATTTTCAAGTTTTTCGGTCATTAATTTTCGTGCTTTATGTAAATGCCATCTCGAGTTCTCTTCACTGATATTGAGCATACCGGCCACTTCTCTGTGGCTGTAACCATCGATGGCAAATAAGTTTAACACCTCACGAGTGGTATCGGGCAATTCATTAATTAATCTATAAATTTTACTGCTGTCCATTTTGCTTTCTGTAAAATCGATATTGAAATGGTTGTTTTCAACATTTGAATATTCTGTGTCTATGGTAAATCTGTTTCGTTCTGAATATCGTTTTTTTGCTCTGTAAAAATCAATCGAGGTATTTACAGTGATTTGTTTTACCCAAGCCGGTATGGTTTGAATATCTTTGAGTGTGTCTAATTTCTGAAGGATTTTTAAAAAACTGGCATTCATACTTTCAACGGCCTCATCTTCATTGATGGTATAGCGTTTACAAACTCTCATCATAATAGGGAAGCAATATTCATACAACAGCCGCTGGCATTTGCGGTCGTTATGTATGCATCCCTGTATGATTAAATTTGTAATCAATTTTTCAATATTAGAATCTTTAAAATTAGGTTCAAATTCGTAAAATGTTCGTCTTTGAGTCTGTGTTTTTTGTGCTTCCCTTACCTATACGATACTGAACGGGTTTTCGTTAGTAAACAGGCGGTATTATTTGGGATTGGTTTGATAATACTTTACACAAGATAATTTAGTGCATTGAAACCAATTTGATTTTGCAGAATAAGGGGAAAGGCTATTGACTCGGTTCAGCGTTTTTCAAGTGCCATTGGCACGACCGATATCATGGCACCGGATTTCAATCCGGTGATAAGGAGATAATTACAAAGAAGAGAAAAAGAGTTTTCATTTGGTTGTGGCTGAGTAATTTGTAGGTAAATGCATATTGCTTTAATCTCTTAGGTTTTATCTGAGGAGTTTCATTTATTTTTACAAAAAAATAAGAAGAATGAGAAATCTGTTTTTGAGCCTGATGATATGTATATCCATTTCATCTAATGCAGCTCCTGATGAAGTGTTTTCATCCAGTCCACTTGTACATCATAAGAAAAAAACGAGTAAGATAGATAAAACAAAAATTCTAATTGGCCCGGGGCTTGGCTTTGGTGCGGGTAACAGAGCCTACTCAATTAATGTTTCTCCGTCTCTTGCCTATTGTATCACAGATAAATTTCATGTTGGAGCGACCTTGGGTATCAATTATTATCATGAGGCCATGGATTATACAAATGTGTTGTATTACAATAAAGAAACCTATAAATACAGTTTAGCAGAATATACGTTTTCCGTATTTGCCCGTTATATCGTTTTAAATAATTTAATTCTGAATGTAGAGCCAGAATTAAACAACACAAAATTTATTTTGAATCCGCCTCCATTGACGGCAGCTGATTTTGACAATAGTGGTAAATATAAAGAGCGTTCAACGCGACGTACCCTCGGCTCGTTTCTGATCGGTGGCGGTTATATTCAACGATTTGGTGATTATAGTTATTCTTACATTATGGCCAACTATGATGTTGTTCAAAACCCCAATGCCCGTCGATATTATCAAACAATTGATATTCGAGTTGGCGTTATGATTGCGCTGAATAAATAAGAAACATTAAGGTCCGGAAAAACGTTTATATACTGAGTGAAGTAGTATATTGCATATTCCCCGCGAATAATATACTCAGAATAATATAAATAAGATTTCGAATGCAAAAGAAATGGGCTTTAAAGAAAACAGATGAATTAACTGTACAAAATTTACAAAGGGAGCTAAAAATACATCCGGCTTTATGTGCCGTTTTACAACAACGGGGAATTACAACATTCGATGAAGCAAAATTTTTCTTTAGAACAACAGAAGACCAATTGCATGATCCCTTTTTAATGAAAGGAATGGACGATGCAGTGACACGAATACATAAAGCCATCGAACAGAAAGAACGGATTCTTATATATGGCGATTATGATGTCGATGGAACAACGTCTGTAGCGGTGGTGTATAGTTATTTTCAAGCCTTACATGCCGATATCGAATATTATATTCCACATCGTTTTACAGAAGGATATGGTGTTTCAAAAAAGGGCATTGATTATGCAGTTGCCAATGGGTTTTCATTAATCATTACATTAGATTGTGGTATAAAATCGATTGCGCTAATTAAAGAAGCAAAAGAAAAAAATATTGATACCATTGTATGTGACCATCATTTACCCGATGATATATTGCCCGACGCATTTGCCATTTTAAATCCTAAACAAAAAGATTGTCCTTATCCTTACAAAGAATTATGCGGATGTGGTGTTGGATATAAATTAATAACTGCATACGCTTTACGGTATAATGCGAATCTCGAAAATGTAAACAGGCATCTCGATTTGGTCGCTACAGCAATTGCCGCAGATATCGTTCCTATTACCGGTGAAAACAGAACCTTATGTGTGCTCGGTTTAGAGAAGGCTAATCATCAACCTTCTATTCCATTAAGAGCATTGAAGTATATTAATTCGTTAGAAAAGGAATTTACCATAAATGATTTGGTTTTTATTATTGCGCCCCGCGTAAATGCAGCCGGACGAATGGATGATGCCCGCAAGGCAGTGGATATGTTTATTGCAGATGATTTAGAAAAAGCAAAGGAACTGGCCGCCTTATTGCATGAAGATAATAATGACAGACGGGAAGTAGATCGCTCAACGACACTAGAGGCTTTAGATTTGGTAAATGGAAATGAATTGGCCGCACATTCAAAATCGACGGTGGTATATCAACCTCATTGGCATAAAGGTGTAGTAGGAATTGTTGCATCGCGATTGATAGAACATCATTACAAACCAACCATTGTGTTGACCATGTCTGAAGGCAAAGTAACCGGCTCGGCACGTTCTATAAAAGGGTTTAATTTGTTTGAAGGATTGAATCAATGTTCAGAATATTTAGAGAATTGGGGAGGTCATTATTTTGCGGCCGGTCTTACAATGCGTGAAGAAAATTTACCACAGTTCCGGTTAAAATTTGATGAAGTGGTGAATAGTATGGTGCCTCCCGAAATGTTTCAACCTGTGATAGAAATAGATGCAGAATTGAATTTTCAGGATATCAATGATAGTTTTCTGAGTATTTTAAAACAGTTTGCACCGCATGGTCCTGAGAATATGAAACCAATTTTTATTTCTAAAGGAGTGAAAGATTATAAAGGGCTTTCAACAATTGTGAAAGAAAAACATCTTCGCTTTGTGATGTATCAGAGTAGCGGTAAAACAATCAACGGAATTGGTTTTAATATGGCCGATAAAATTGATTTAGTAAAATTGAAACCTTCATTCGATATTTTATATCATATTGATGAAAATGAATGGAACGGAAATAAATCGATACAACTCAAAATAATAGATATTCTTTAACAGGTTACATGTATGAAGCGAGGGTATTGAAATATAAAATCATCCGAAACTCAGTACTATTTTTCTATTTATTTCTCTTACTTTTGCAGCACTAAAAAATAAAAAGCTGTAATGCAAAAAACAATCAAAACACTTAAACTCAGTAAACTTAATTCAGGTACATCGACAGGTCAGAAATGGCTCGACAGCAAAGGTGAAAAATTACATAGCTATTCGCCGGTAGATGGAAATTTAATTGCGTCTGTATATTCGACCACAAAAAATGATTATGAGAAAGTTGTGAAGCAGGCCGAGAAAGCGTTTGCAGAATGGAAACTTTGGACAGCACCAAAACGTGGTGAAGTGGTTCGACAAATTGGTGAGCAACTTCGAAAATATAAAGAGCCTTTGGGGAAATTGGTGAGTTATGAAATGGGTAAAAGTTTACAAGAAGGGTATGGTGAAGTGCAAGAGATGATTGATATCTGTGATTTTGCTGTTGGGTTGAGTCGACAATTATATGGATTGACGATGCATAGCGAACGACCTGGGCATAGAATGTATGAGCAATATCATCCATTGGGCATCGTCGGAATTATTTCGGCATTTAATTTTCCGGTGGCCGTATGGAGCTGGAATACAATGTTGGCATGGGTTTGCGGAGATGTATGTATTTGGAAACCAAGTGAAAAAACGCCATTGACTGCTGTAGCTTGTCAACAAATTATTACAGAAGTATTTAAGAAAAATGATGTGCCTGAAGGTGTTAGTTGTTTGATAAATGGTGACCGGGCTGTAGGCGAAATGTTGACGAATGACAAACGTATTCCATTGATTTCTGCAACCGGAAGTACTCGTATGGGCAAAGCAATTGGGGCCGTCGTCGGTGAGCGCTTGGGAAGAAGTTTATTAGAACTCGGTGGTAACAACGCCATTATAATAACAGAAAATGCTGATTTAGATATGGCCTTAATAGGTTGTGTGTTTGGCGCCGTTGGTACAGCCGGTCAGCGATGCACCACCACGCGTCGTTTAATTATTCATGAAAAAGTGTATAAGAAATTTACAGATAAATTAGTAGCTGCCTATCAACAATTGAAAATTGGAAATCCACTAGATGAAAAAAATCATGTGGGTCCATTAATTGATAAAGAGGCGGTACAAGCCTATTTAAATTCAATTGAAACTGCAAAGAATGAGGGCGGTAAAATGTTGGTTGATGGAGGTGTATTGAAAAGTAAAGGAACCGAAAGTGGTTGCTATGTAAAACCATGTATCATTGAAGCCAAAAATGAAATGAGTATTGTGCAACATGAAACATTTGCACCCATCTTATATGTAATGAAATATAAAACATTAGATGAGGCTATTGCGATGCAGAACGCAGTACCGCAAGGTTTAAGCAGTGCGATTATGACGACCAATATGCGAGAATCAGAAAAATTTCTTTCGCAAGCAGGAAGCGATTGCGGCATAGCGAATGTTAATATCGGAACAAGCGGTGCTGAAATTGGCGGTGCATTTGGGGGTGAAAAAGAAACCGGCGGCGGACGTGAAAGCGGTTCTGATGCATGGAAGGTATATATGCGTCGACAAACCAATACTATTAATTATACAAATAAATTACCCTTGGCACAAGGAATTAAATTTGATTTGTAAAAAAGCTGATGTCTATTGGCTGATATCTTTTAGCTTGGGTTTGTCAATAGGATAAAATATCTCCTATCTTGTAATTTTATTTTTAAATAATGAAATTTTATGATGGTATTTCTGGCGATACTTGTTGCCCTTTTACTGACAATAATTGTTTTTCTTCAACAAGCTAAGTTCGGCAAACTTGCTACAGGTGATGGTTTAGAGCGAATAAAGCAATCGTCAAATTTTAGAGAAGGAAAATTTCAAAATATCAGTCATACACCCGATCTAACAGAGGGTGTGAGTTATTATTCGGTGATGAAAGAATTTTTTTTCGGCAAAAAAGAACAGGTCAAACCTGCTAGCATTCTTCCTTCTGTAAAAACTGATTTGCTGCAATTAGAACCTGAGGAAGATGTATTTATATGGTTTGGTCATTCATCGTATTTCATGCAGATTGACGGAAAGAAAATTTTAGTAGATCCTGTGATGAGTGGCGCCGCATCACCGCTTCGTTTTACAACACCCAGTTTTAAAGGAACCGATATTTATACAACAGATGACCTGCCTGAGATTGATTTTCTGTTTATATCACATGATCATTGGGATCATTTAAATTATGAAACCGTTATTAAATTAAAGCCAAAGATTAAAAAAATTATTTGTGGGCTCGGAGTATCAGCCCATCTTGAACATTGGGGCTTTGATAAAAATAGAATCATAGAAAAAGATTGGAATGAAGAATTTATATTGGATGAGGGGTTTAAAGTAAACACCACTTCAGCCCGGCATTTTTCAGGAAGAGGTCTTACACGAAATAAATCATTATGGATGGCGTATGCATTGCAAACTCCTTCAATGAATATGTATATCGGTGGTGACAGTGGCTATGATAAACACTTTGCAGAAATAGGTAAAAAATTGGGACCCTTTGACTTGGCAATTTTAGAATGCGGGCAATATGATAAGAGTTGGAAGTATATACATATGATGCCTAATGAAATTTTACTCGCAGCGAAAGATTTAAATACTGCAAAATTACTGCCGGTGCATTGGGGAAAATTTGCATTGGG
>JANNYV010000119.1:0-8335 GCA_031410275.1 Bacteroidota bacterium | reverse complement strand
TAACTATCTCTACCTCCATCACCATGATTGACAACGAAATGTTTGGGCGTGGTAATGATATTCAATTTTTCAAATGCGCTGACATAGGCCACACCCATGGCAGCAGATAAAATAGGATCTTCACCATAAGTTTCTTCTACCCGTCCCCAACGGATATCGGTGGCAAGGTTTACAACTGGCGATAAAATTTGTCTGATACCTCTTGCTTTGCATTCTTCCGCGATGGCGTTTGCTACCTTATGCATAAGTGTTGTATCCCAAGTGGCGGCCAAGGCAATAGACTGTGGAAAGGACGTGGCTCCGTTTCGTACAAGTCCGTGAAGGGCCTCATCGAAGGCGATAATAGGAATGCCTAATCTTGTTTCCTCAACAAAATATTTTTGGATGCTGTTTATTTTTTCAGCGGTTTGCTTCGCATTCGCATCGGAGCTATAATTTAATTGTTGTTCATTCTTGCCTGTTTGAATCGCTGTCGCGTTGATCTGAAAACCAAATAATCCTTGATTGAAAATAGAAGGAGTTGTTCCTAAGTCACCTGCTACCATAAAGAGTTGCCTAAATTTTTCTTCTGCCGTCATTCGTTGTAATAAATCATTCACACGTTGTTCAATGGGTAGTGTCGAGTCTTTATAAGGCAATATCACTTGACTATACATTGAGGTATTGAAAAGACAGAAAATAAAAAATAATGAAAAATGGTTACGCATCATGAATGCGAAAAGTAAGAATTATATTCCAAAAGAATAAGCGTTCAGTATTTTATTACGGTTGCAAAATAAATTTGTGAATGCCTTACTTACATAAAAGAAAATTGTTATCTCACTAAGGTAACATTTCCGGTGAATGTTTTTTTGATGTTGTTTTTAAATTCTACATCCATCATATACACATACACACCGAGTGGTTGAATAACGCCATTATATTTTCCATCCCATCCTCTGCCATCAATAGCAGCGGTATAAAATAATTTTTCACCCCATCGATTAAATATACTCATGGTAAATGTTTTTACACCACTCGATAAAATTTCCCTAGGAAAAAAATAATCATTTAAACCATCACCATTCGGTGAAAATGAATTCGGAATATTAATATAGCAATCGCGTTTAATCCAAATACTGTCGATTGTTTGGCATTCACCATTGCTTGCTCTTACCCAATAATAACCGGGCTGAGTCACAGTAATGGAAGTTGTTTTTTCACCGGTACTCCATTCATATAATGCGGACGCATTTAATAAATTGGTCAATGTAACAGGCAATGTAAGACCCGGACAAATTTCTAAATCCTCCCCTAAGTTTACTTCAGGATAATCATTAACAATTACTGTAGTACTATATGTTGTAACACCACAGACCGGATTGGTTGTTGTCAGTGTTATATTATATGGATTGCCGGGTTCATCATAAGTATGAACCGGATTATGTATATCCGTTGCAATTTTTCCATCGCCAAAATTCCAATTAAATGAAGATGCATTGCCAAGGCTATCATTAAAATATATAGGATCTCCAACACAAACATCATTATCTGAAACCCTAAATGTACCATAGTTCGGAGCAAGTATTTCTATTGTTCTGCTCGAGCTGTCTTTACATCCTAAATTACCGGTTACTGTCAGTGAGATGGTGTATAGGCCGGGAGCAGTATATAAATGGGATGATTGCATCCCTGTTGTTGAACTACCATCACCCCAATACCATGTAAAGAGTAAACCTACAGGTGTCGACAAAAAACCATCAACCTTCACCGAATCAACTAAACAATACGTATCAGGAACAGGTGTCGCTGTTGTAATAGCAAAGATTGATTTAGGAGTGACCACAGTAAGGTTAACTGTCCTGATACTATCACAATTAACGGAATTAATAAATGTATCCAAATAAATTCCGGTTGCTGTATAATTTAAAAATGTATCACCCTGACAAATCGTATTAGAGAATGAAGAAAAAGTTTTTTGATTCACAGTCAAATTGAGTGTACGGATACTATCACAACCACCCGCTGTTTGTAACGTATCAATATAAGTGCCGGTCGCTGAATATCCTGCGTAGCTTGCCGGAGCACAAATACTTTGATTGATGGTTGAGGTGATATAAGGCAATACCGTAAGATTTAATGTAACAACACTATCACATCCGTAAAAATTTAATAAAGTATCAACGAAAGTTCCACTTGTGGTATGACCTAAATAAGCATTCGGTGGACAAATCACAATGTTCTGCGTACTTGATGTTGCACTTGCAATAATTAAAGTACTCGAAAGAGTATCGGTACATCCATATCCAGGATAGGGAATCAGTTCAAGATGAAAAACCGTATTGGCCGGTGGTGTTGCAATGGTCAAATTTTGTGTAGTTCCCATCAAGATAGAATAGGTTGAGTCGTACCAATTATAATTCATAAAACCGGGAGGAGCATTCAAATTTAAAGTAGGTTGGCTGCCGCATAACACACTTTGAATTTGAAATAACGAACAATTCATATCGATATAACCATACCCAAAATGTGCTCCTAAGCCACAATCACCGGTCGCAAATGATACAATAATAGTTTGACCGGCTAAGCCTGATAAATTTAAACTTCCTATTGACCAACTGCGATACCACACGCTAGATGATAATGGGCTTTGAATAAAACCCGGTAATGTTGAACTCGAAACATAAGAATAATCTGAACACGCAATCGGTAAATTAGTTGCAGAGTCATAAGCCTTTACCTCAAACCTGGGCTGGTCTGCCGGTGCATGTGAAGGGTTTTCAAGAACCATGGCGTAGTGATAAATTAAACTAAAATTACTAAGGGTTGCAGGCACATGCACTGTATACGTTGCCCTCTCTGCTTGCGAACCCGCACTTCCATTTCCTAACTGCAATGAATAAAGTCCGCCCGACGGAGAGACAATAGGAAAACCCCCGTAAGGGTCTGTGGCTATGCCATTGGTCAACGTATGACGATTGATAACTTGCCCGGCGGTAGGTGTGCTAATCGGACAACAAGCACCGGTATAAAATTGCCAACTGCCGTAATTGCCAAGTTCAAAATCTATATTTGGTGGACAGGAAATTGCCTGACCACATGTATTAAAATAAACTCCGAAGCTTAGTAATTGAATAAGTAAAAGGAATTTTATTTTCATAAGAAACTGATTAAATGGTTAAAAGGTCAGGCAAGTTGAATAATCAAATTTACTCTTTTTTGATAACTATTCTATTTATTACAACTATTTTTAATTGTCTATAAATTTAATTCCTTGACTCTTAACAGGTAATTTTTGTCGATTTTAAGGAGCTTCAAAATATAAGAATGAAGTTAAAAAATGTAAGACATTCAAATAAAGTAAAGGGTTGGCTCAGCATGAGTATTTTATTTGGGTATTCCCCGATCAAGGAATCTGGGCGTGCCCCCTAAGCATCCCGTGACAAAAGGAGTTTTCTGTTGGTTTAACTAGTAAGGATTTGTCTACGGGACTGCTTCAGGGTCGGGCTTTCCATTGCAAGCCCCTGACCGAAGCGTCAGGGGGCTTTTCATTACAATCCCTCACGCTCACATTTGCCCACGATAAACATAAAACTGGTTTTACTGCAACATCCTTTCACGAATATATTGAACCGGGGAACTTCCAAAACTTAGGAATAGTTCATGAAATTTTTTCAGGCTATAGGCACTTCCCATTTTCTTTTGATATTCTTCGCGAAGCGATTGTATAGCCGAAGCGCCTGTATAATATGAACAAAGTTGCACTTGCGAAATAGTCGCTCTATGATATTTTTCATCTGCCTGCGCTTGGGTTTGAAAACACTTATCAACTAGAAGATGAATGATATCTTCTTTTGGTTTATGTAAACATTGAATATCATAATCAATAATCACATTTGCCAACTCCCGAAGTTTTAATTTACACAGCACCAATTCCATTTCCGGTGCATGGTCACCCCAACCATTTTCTATCATCATACTTTCTGTATACACAGCCCATCCTTCTATCATAGCGCCATTCTGAAAAACGGAACGGACAACATCCGGCGATTTTTTATTATTATAAATTCCCTGCACACAATGCCCCGGAACAGCCTCATGGATTGAGAGTAATTGCGAGGCATAATTGTTATACTCACGTAATACACTCTCCGCTTTTTCAGGGGTGAATAATGTTAAATCATCTATGTTATAATAGGTGGTTCCTTCCTTTTGATAGGGTGGTGTAAAGTCAGCGCTTGCTACCGAGAAGCCTCTTGCATATTCCGGCATAATGCGGACTTTAATTGGTGTGGTGGACGTATCGAAATCAAATAGTTTTTTCTCTGCAATAAATTTCTTCAGTCGATATACATGATTTCGAAGTGAGTCAAAGAAATGCTCAGGAGTAGCATGTTGCAACTGTATTTTATCTAAAATTAATTGCACCATTTGTAAGCTGTCTGCCGGTTTTTGCTTTGCCGGATAATAGGTTTGCCAAATGCTATCTGCAATCACAAACATTTTATGATGATACATTTGTTTGTCGGCTGTTGCCTTTTCATATACCTGTTCAGGTGTCAGATCAGTAGCTAAATCATATCTAAATTTTTCTGTAAAAAGTTCTTTGCCAATTCTGAAATCGCGGAATTTAATATTTTGATCGGCCTGTTTTTTAGTCAATGCATTTATATAGGTATGAATCGCATTGATGGTTGTGCTTATACGTTGATGTAATGTATTTTTTTCTTCATTGCTTAAATGTGAAGCATTGATAGAGTCGCTTAATGCAGTTCCAAAAACAGATAACCCACCTTGGTTTTGCATAATGGCTAATGCAAGATGTTCCTTTGTTGGTTGGCTGAGTGAGTGTAGTGCTGCCGTATAATATTCATCTGCATATTGTATATGCTTGCTCAGAATTTTAAGACGTTCATCTAAGGCTGCATATGGTTGATTTAAAATATAATCACACTCGCCGCTTATATTATACATCGATGCATCCCATTCTTGTTGTTTAAACACAGAGCGATACCACAAGTCACTTTCTAATTGGTTTTTAATAATATTGAAACTTATTTTATTGTTGTCGCTGAGTTGTTTACTATCAAGTTGGTTTAATGAATCTATCCATTGCTTGGAAAATGAAATTGACCCGGCAAAAGAAGCACTGTCAGGGATTACGAGGTTCTCATAATATTTGCCATATCCAATCATAATAGAGGCTGAAGGGTATTGTTTCCAATAAGCATCTAAAAAAGTAGTTTCAAAGTTTGTAAATATTTTATCCTCATTACCATGCTGTTTTTCTTGTGATGAATTACATCCAATAGTGGCGAAGACAACTAACGTAATAATAGAATAAAGAATATTTTTCATATAAGTTTTTAAAAGGGTAAATGTAACACGAATTCAGTGATTCAAAAATATGGAAAGGAAAATAAAGGAGTTGTAAAAGGTTGTGCTGACCTTTCCTAAGCTATTAATAAAATCTATACAGTTGCTTAAGATTCATGAATTACTTTTGTCCCGTAAAAAATAAAACATGAAAATTGGAATTGTTTGTTATCCGACATTTGGTGGGAGTGGGGTATTAGCTACTGAACTTGGGAAAGCGTTGGCTGATAAAGGTCATATTGTACATTTTATTACGTATCAGCAACCGGTTCGTTTGGATGCGTTTCATCCGAATATATTTTATCATGAAGTGAGCGTGCCTACCTACCCTTTATTTGATTTTCCTCCCTATGAATCGGCATTATCCTCAACATTAGTTGATGTAATTTTAAACCAAGGGTTAGAATTATTACATGTGCATTATGCAATTCCTCATGCATCCTCTGCGTATTTGGCCAATCAGATTTTACGAAAGAAAGGGAAAAATATCCCATACATTACTACATTGCATGGTACAGATATTACACTTGTGGGGAAAGATAAAATGTATGAAGCGGTGGTTACCTTTTCAATTAATGAGTCGGATGCAATTACCGCAGTTTCTGAAAATTTAAAGGCTGAAACGCTTAGCTCATTTGTAATTGAAAAAGAAGTTCATGTCATTCCAAATTTTGTGGATATAAAACGTTTTTCGCAAAGCAACAAAGATCATTTTAGAAAAATGTTGGCACCTAATGGTGAAAAAATATTGGCCCATGTTTCTAATTTCAGGAAAGTAAAAAGGGTAGAAGATGTGATACGAACGTTTGAAAAAGTAAGAAAGCAAATTCCATCTAAATTATTAATGATAGGTGACGGCCCTGAACGGCAAGCAATGGAACAGCTTTGCAGAGAACTTGGAACCTGTGATGATATTCGCTTTCTAGGGAAGCAAGAAAAGTTAGAAGAGATTTTATCGATTACAGATTTATTTATGTTGCCAAGTGCTTATGAAAGTTTTGGATTGGCAGCGTTAGAAGCAATGGCTTGCCGAGTGCCTGTTATTTCGAGTAATGCAGGTGGCATTCCTGAAATTAATATTCATGGTGTCACAGGTTTTTTAACTGAAGTGGGTGATGTTGATGCGATGGCTGCATTTAGTTTAGAACTCCTCAGCGATGAAGTGAAGTTAGAGAAATTTAAAAAGAATGCGTTGCATCAGGCGCAGAAATTTCATATCAGTCATATTATTCCGATGTATGAAAAACTGTATGAGAGTGTATTAGAGAAAGAGGTATTGCCGATATGAGCCTTGCAAATTATCAATTAGCAAGTTTCAATTTACTTATTCATAGTCGCTAAAAACTCTTCATTACTTTTTGTTGAGCGCATTTGCATCAAAATAAAGTTCATGGTTTCTTCCGGATTCATATCACCGATATGTTTGCGAAGAATATGTAATTTATTCATCACTTCTTTATCATGTAATAAATCATCACGACGAGTGGAGGATGCCATGATATCGATGGCGGGATAAATACGTTTGTTGGCTAATCGTCTGTCGAGCTGTAATTCCATATTACCTGTTCCTTTAAACTCTTCAAAAATTACCTCATCCATTTTGCTTCCGGTATCTATCAAAGCAGTAGCGAGTATAGTTAGTGAACCGCCGAATTCAATTTTACGAGCGGCACCAAAAAACTGTTTTGGTTTTTGCATTGCATTGGCTTCTACACCTCCGCTTAATACTTTCCCTGATGATGGAGCGGTTGTATTGTGTGCTCTTGCCAAACGGGTAATACTATCTAAAAGAATAACCACATCGTGACCTACTTCAACTAATCGTTTTGCTTTTTGCAAGGCAATGGTTGAGACTTTTACATGCTTTTCTGCGGGTTCATCAAATGTAGATGAAATCACTTCTGCTTTTACACTTCGTTCCATATCGGTTACTTCCTCAGGTCGTTCATCTACTAAGACTATCATTAAATAACATTCAGGATGATTCGCAGCGATGGCATTAGCTACCTCTTTCAATAAAACTGTTTTACCTGTTTTGGGTTGCGCTACTATCAATCCACGTTGACCCTTACCAATCGGGGAAAATAAATCCATAATACGTGTGCTAAAATTATTAGCAGTTGTACACAGGTTCAATTTTTCATACGGGAATAAAGGGGTCAAGTAATCGAATGGAACACGGTCTCTGATTTCGTCAGGTGATTTTGCATTGATAGAAGTTACCTTCGTTAGGGCAAAATACTTTTCACCTTCTTTCGGTGGTCTAACACTTCCTATCACGGTATCACCTGTTTTTAATCCAAATAATTTTACTTGTGAAGGAGATACGTATACATCATCGGGTGAACTTAAATAGTTATAATCGCTCGAACGAAGAAATCCGTATCCATCAGGCATCATTTCTAAAACACCTTCTGAATCTATTTGTCCGTCAAATTCAAGATTAAATTTTGGTGTTTTTTTAAATTTAAAATCAATATCATTTTGAGGTGATGTTTGTTCTCCTTCATTAAGAATCTGTTCACGTGGTTTTGAAACTACTTTTTCGTTTGCAGGATGCGAATGCTTATTTCCAGATTTTTCTTGTGGGAGGGGTTTAGGATGGGGCGCTTTATTATTAGGCTTGACTGCCGAGGTAACGGAAATGTTTTCTGCCATGACGAGTTCATTACCATTCGCATTTTCATCCGCTTTAGCAGCTAATGCGGCTTGTGCTTTTGCTTCTTTTGCAGCTACTTCGGCTAAATGTTTTTCATTTATTTTCGCAATAATCGCTTCAACATTGCTGACAATTTTTTCATCTATTTTTTTAGGTTCCTTCTTTTCGGTAACAAGGCTCTGAGCATTTTCTGCAGAAACCTCATTTGTTACAGTCTCTTTTTTTGATTGAACCTTTTTAGTTTTTATATTTTTTTCTGTGCTTGTTTCTTTAAGCACTTTTGGAGTGGCGGCCACCTTCACTGATTTTGGGTCTGTGCCA
>JANNYV010000118.1:0-5475 GCA_031410275.1 Bacteroidota bacterium | reverse complement strand
CACTCCGTTACAAGACCATGTATATGAGATACACGCAGTTGCTGATGATGAACTTGTCGTAGATTGATTGATCGTTAAGTTTAATGTTGCAGTATTTACACAACCCGCTGCATTCAATGATGTGCATGTGTATGCACCACTCGAAGTATACGTCACTCCGTTACAAGACCATGTATATGAGTTACACGCAGTCGCTGAAGATGAACTTGAAGTAGATTGATTGATGATTAAGTTTAATGTTGCAGTATTTATACAACCCGCTGCATTCAAAGATGTGCAAGTATATGTACCACTCGAAGTATAGGTTACTCCATTGCAAGACCAGGTGTACGAATTACAAGCGGTGGCAGAGGATGTTGAAGTTGTACTACTATTGATAGTTAAATTCAGATTGAAAACAGAATCACAAACAGAGCCACCGGTCACTAACGTATAGGTATAGCTTCCTGAATTGGTATACGTTATGTTATTCCTTGGCCATGTATAGCTGTTACATGCACTGACAGTCTGTGGGGCAACAATAACTGGCCCTGCGCAACCCGTAGCATTCAACAAAAAAGGAGTAGAACCTGTTGGAGAAGGTATCATCACTGCTGTTAAAACCTGCAATGTACCGGACGCTGGTATGTTTGCTGTGCCATTAATTGCATAGCTGGTATTTAATGTCGCCGGGTCAACGATCATGGTTGTGACACATTGGGTTTTACCTGCTGCAGTAACAACCTGTATTGGAGCAAACGTACCTCCTAAATTAATCCATGGATTGTAATTAGCCCCCAATGAAGCAAAAGACAAATTGGGTCCGGTAGCAGAAGTGCTGTGTAAATTAACTTTCATGGTTCCCAAACGAACCGGAACACCCGTCGTTAAGAGTACTTCATTTCCTGCTGATGCATTCACGGTAGTTCCTCTGAGATGTGGTGTAGTAATGCCCGATGTAAGCGCAGGAAGCGTTGATAAACTTGCATCTCTTGATACAAATTGTTGATTCAAAAACCCACCGGTTGCAATATTTGTTCTCAAGTTTAAACCCCACGAATACCCTCTGAGTGCTAGAGCCGTTGTTCCTGTGTTTGTACACATCACATCATACTGAAATTCATAGGGTTGGGTTTGAACCATATTGGTCACTGTAATCAGTACCGCTGTACCTGCCTGCGAGTAACCGGCATAAGAGGTTAAAAGCAAACAAAGAGCAACGAAATTTTTGCAAAGCAAGCGCATGGTAGAAATTTTCATAATAGATATTGGTTTTATAAACGCGATATAATAATTTTAAACAAATACTTTATTTAGTATATTGATATTCAACAAAAAGAAAACAAATAATCATGAACTCTTTCATCTTGATAGCCAAAGACAACAACAACAACCGAAAGAGTCAACGGCAATTGATTTTTGTCTGTTAAACATTGATAATGATTCATTTAAAGTAAAAAGGAGGTCGATATTCGTCTTACTTCGTAAAGATAAGTATCTAAAAACGAGACAACAACACTTTGAAATTATATTATTAAATCAAACATTTAAGAATTTGATTTTCAATATTTTTTAAAAATAACAGTAACATAATATACCTAAATAGAAAGAATTCCTCGCACGTCTTGATGTGTTAGGATATCTAATTTTATCTAAAAGGCGCCTCGACGCTCTAATTTCGGAAGAGTAACCATTAGTTGAGGTACAAAAAAAATCCCGGAAAACATGTTCGTTCTCCGGGATTTTTTTTATTGATGAATAAATTTATTCTTTTCGAAGTCCTCCGGAAAAAATAATTTTATCTTGTTGTATCACTTGAGCAATATATATACCATTTGGCAATTCACTTATCTGTACCGGAATTGTATTCATTCCCTTTTGTACATCTGTTTGAATTTGTTTTACAATTCTGCCGTTCATGTCCTGTATTTTTATAACAATATGTGCCATGTCATTTACCAGCAAATCTATATTGGCTATGTCTTTGCTAGGGTTAGGATAAAGTGTAATGATACTGCCATCACTACTTCTCACTAAATCTATAACCTTACTATTGTAAGACATAGTCCCATTGATATCAACTTGCTCTAATTTATAATAATTATGACCCAATGAAGGGGTTACATTCGTTCCATCATAATCAAGTTTGCCTGAACAAGTTCCGCCAACTGCTTTTGAATTAATTTTTTCAAGTGTTGTAAAATTGACACCATCTGTTGAATGTTGTAAATTAAAATAGGCATTATTGGTCTCACAACTTGTAGACCATTTTAACATATCTGAACCGCCTTCTTTAAATCCTGTAAAGCTTGAAACATTTACCGGCAAAGGTGTTTGTATCATATTTATACCAAAATTTGGAGCTTCTGTTGCAGTAGTTGCAGACGCAGAAGAATAACCGCCGAATAATCTTCTTGGTGCAGAAGAAGGAGCCATCAATGAAATGCGATTACCTGAACCGCCTGATACTTTAATTTCAACTACCAAAGATAAATTAGGGTTGTATGGGAACGAACCATTAAGGTTAAATGCATACCATGAATTTACCGCAGCACCCGTAAGCGCAAAGCCACTAGCCTGATAAAAACATTGAGTCATGCCGGTTACAAAACTATATACACCACCTCCACTGCCGGTGCCGAATGAAGTACTGGTACCAACATTTTGTGAAAGCGAAATAGTAAAATTTGTATACGTACTTGACGGCGCCACACTATTTCCCAATTTTAAATAAATCTTGGAAATGTTTCCAAAATAAGCCGCAGCGCCAACACCTGTGCCGCCTGCGTTAAATTGATTAGGACCAAATATCCATTGGGCCTTATTAAAACTTGCCGATGCTAATGGATAGGTATTGCTAGTCGCTGTCACAGCTGAATTGTAAAATTCGGGAAGTTGTGCCTGACTCAAAAGTGAACTTAGTACCAACAAAGAAAATAGTAATCTTTTTTTCATAATCTAAAAATTTTAGTGTGAACAAGTACCGACAAATAGTTGCCAAAAATTTATTCAGCGTGAAATTATTTTAAATAAGTGAGAATGCAAAAAAAATAACAAGAATAAATTTTAGATTTTTTGCAACTTCATCTTCTTTTCCCATTCCCAGGCAGTTCGCATCATATCATCTAAATCATACTTTGCTTCCCATCCAAGGCGTTGTTTAATCAGCATGTTGTTTGCATATATCGCCTCCACATCACCTGCTCGTCTTGCACCCATTTCGTAATTGAGTGTTGTACCACTTACTTTTTCAAATGAATGGATGGCTTCGAGCACTGATACCCCATTTCCCGAACCAACATTGTAAATCTCATAATTGGAATTATGTTTTTGTTGTACCAAGTAATCAAGTGCTAATGTATGTGCTTCGGCAATATCCATCACATGTATATAGTCGCGTATACACGAGCCGTCACGGGTATTGTAATCGTCTCCCCAAACAAACATTTTCTCCATCAGGCCTATTGCTGTTTGAGTAATAACAGGTACCAGATTATTGGGTTTATCGAAAGGCACTTCACCAATCATACCCGATACATGAGCTCCGACCGGATTGAAATATCGAAGTAAAATGGAACTGGCTGAGGCTATTTTAGAAAAATCTAATATTACCTGCTCCCCCATTTGCTTGGTGGCTGCATAGGCACATTCAGGTTTAGATAAGGGAGTTTCTTCTGTTACAGGAAGTTGAGCCACATTGCCATATACCGAGCATGAAGAAGAAAAAACAAAATGAGGAATTGCATATTCCTGAATACATTTCAAGATATTAATTAATGAGTACATATTATTTTCATAATACCGTATAGGGAATTGCACACTTTCGCCAACCGATTTAAAGGCTGCAAAATGTATTACACCTTGTATGTCTTTTTCAGTTTCAAATATTTTTTTGGTGGCCTCATAATCACATAAATCAACCTCGTAATTTTTTATGCCCTTACCTGTAATTGCTTTAATACCGTCAAACACACTTATATTCGAACGTGCATAATTATCTGCGGAAATCACATCATATCCGTGTTCTATCAAATCAACGATGGTATGAGAACCTATATATCCCGCTCCGCCTGTTACTAATATTTTTGTCATGTTGTATTTTTTACAATATTAAATGATATAATCAACCTCTTGCCGTATTCCAAACCTCGAACACCGGACATCGATTTAAGAAAGATACTTCCCAACAATCGGTACTCTCCGCCCTACGCCAAATGCTTTTGGTGACACCCGGATAATAGGGCAAAACTGATTCCGTTTATATTCGCTTGTGTTCACCAATTTTAAAATCCGTTCCACAATCTCTTTATCAAAACCAAGCGCAATAATTTCACTTGGTCCTTGATGCCGTTCTATATATTGATACAAAATGGCATCAAGAATTCTGTAATCTGGTAATGAATCAATGTCTCTTTGATTGGGTCTTAATTCTGCTGAAGGCGCTTTGTCTAGTATTTGCTGAGGAATAATTTCCTTCGCTCTATTAATATAATTTGCCAATGCATAAACCTGCATTTTATATACATCGCCTAACACCGCAATACCGCCGGCCATATCGCCATACAAGGTTCCGTAGCCTGCAGCACATTCGCTTTTATTAGTGGTATTGAGCAGGATAGAACCCATTTTATTAGCAACAGCCATCAACAAATTTCCTCTGCTACGTGCCTGTATATTTTCTTCGGCTATATTAAATGGCAGCTCTTTATAAATAGGTTTAAGTTGTTGCATAAACGCATCAAAAATAGGTTCAATCGCAATGATGTCGTATGGGTTTTTTAAATTCTCAGATAATAATACGGCATCGCTCACCGAATGATCACTCGAAAATTGTGAAGGCATGAGCAAGGCATGCACATTTTCATTTCCCAACGCCTCACAAGCAATCGCTAAGGTTACGGCTGAATCAATACCGCCGCTGCTTCCCAATATGGCTTTTTGAAAACCCATTTTCGAAAAATAATCTTTTACGCCCAATACAATCGCATCATATATTCTGTTGGTATGAAGTTGTGCATCATAAAATGCAGGGTTCAATTCTTCAGTAGCAATACTGTCTGATGAAGCCACTATTTTTTCATCAAAGATTCCGTTCTCAAGTAAGTTTATTTCGATAGTATCTTCTTCAAAATAGTTTCCTTCTTTTATCAGATTAGCATCTTTGTCAAATACCAATGAGCCGCCATCAAACACAATTTCTGTTTGCGACCCAACAGCATTACAATATAACATCGGTATTTTATATTTTGTTACATTCGCTTTGATAATCGATTTTCTATCTTCGATATGCGTATAGTCAAAGGGGGAGGCGCTCAAATTAATCATCATATCGGGCTGCTCTAAAATCAATTGATCCATAGGGCAAATCCGATACAAGTGATGATGACCCAAATCCCAAATATCTTCACAAACAGTCACGGCCAACTTTTTACCTTTAAAATGCATCACATGCCATGCATCGGCCGGTTCGAAATGTCTATACTCATCAAACACATC
>JANNYV010000117.1:0-2957 GCA_031410275.1 Bacteroidota bacterium | reverse complement strand
TGCTCGGCGCGCTCGAGAAGGGGCAATGGGAACTCCGCTTTGCGATGCTTGAATATGTATGTTTTTTATACTGTCCATAACATTGTCAATAGTCATTGTATCAATCGATGCAATGCTTCCAGTAAAGGTAATGCCATTCGTATCTGTCAATAGTATCCAAGTATCATTCAGAGCGCCTTCGGGTTTCAAAAGAATGCTATCTAAATGTCGATTGAAATATATTTCATCCCCATTTTGTTTACGAATAAAGTTCTTGCCTAACCAAGTTGCACCTAAAGTATCTAAACAATTTTCATACGGCTTCACACGAACTGAAGGGTAGAAATGATAGACTAAATCATTACCGGAAGGCGTTACAGAGTCTATCCAAATTACCCGCAAGTCACCACTAATTTGTGTTTGCATGGTATCTTGAATAACATAATACGTTGTATCGTTTGGAATAACGCCTAACCAATTTTGGGAATACCCTTTCACCATAATAAAACATAAAATAGAAAGTAATACCACCTTTTTCATTGGTCAGTTTTTTAGTTCTAAACTTTCTGTAAGATAATAAAATTAGTTTGGAGTTTGCACTAGAAGCTACTTTTTATTGCCCCTTTATTTCTTCCAAACCTGATTCACAGAATACACAGAACTTCCTGCTCCATACAAATAATTGACCACCAACGAATCATTACCATAGCGAATGCCATTCAATGTTCCTAATGCAAACGTATCATTGGTTACTGTAAATGTAGATCCATCAACAGACCACACTGGCTTTACCATTCTGCTTTCATGAATCGTCACTGATGTTGTGCTGGTCTTACTAATATTCGCTTGAAAGGTTTCATTTGCTGTTGAACTACCACCAGAAGTTTGTGTCATTTTTTCTTGCACTGTATAGGTTCCAACAAATGGGTCTGCTGCATCTTTCGTTGTTGTTGTTCCTTTTTTACAAGCTGAAAAAACTAAAACTAGAATAGTCAAACATAAAGTATAGTGCTTCATAAGTATATTTTAATGGAGTTAAAAGTAAAGCCTTTTTTTGAGAAGTGGCTATGAAATTCGTTTTCATCAAGGTTTGTGAGATACAGCACATAGAGCAGATTGCTACATGTAAAAATTACTAATTTTGAATACACATTCTTCCGCTTGCTGAATGCCCCTTATCTATTGTCACCACATAATTATAAATTCCATTTTTCAAATTACTTGCTTCAATGGAAATCAAATTCTTACCCGTCGGAAGTTTCGATTTGATTTGTTTATATACACATTGTCCAATCGAATTATAAACTTCGATATGAACATCTGCAACCTTCTCAAGAGAGATGATGATGGTTGTTGATTGACTGAATGGATTCGGAAAGTTTTGTTCGATATGTATATCTTCTTTCGAATGATTATTCATACCGGTACCCAGTGAAACAACAGGTTGTTGTTGTGTAACGCAATGCACCATTCCTCCATTTTCATATAAATTTCTACAGTCGATACCAATCACAGTTCTTCCCGGATGAAGGCCTTGTATAATAGCATTTGCAATGGCATCGTTTGGGTCGCTATAATTGGGTACCAACACAACAGTATTTCCAATATAATAATTACAATAAGAACCTTTATAACCCAAGTTCGTTCCATAAGTAGTCACTACATCATTTTGGGTAAGGGGAACAAACACTTTATTATAAACCACATTATTGATATTACTTGCATTGTTTAATACCGTAATATCAGAAGAAGATAAACCCCAGTATGTTAAGTTTGCATTATTCATGGTGACCAATGTGCTGTCATTGGCAAACTTTGCAAAGCCATCTATATGTGCATCGGTAATATCATCTGTACCTGTAAACCCATCTAACCAAATATATTTTGTTGCGCCTACATATTGTGTGAGTATTGTTTCTGCTTGTGCTTGTGTCATGCCGGCATTACGTACGGAGTTTGCCGGGCTTTGACTTAATGTTGAACTTTTACATCCAATGAACACACCATGTCCATCAAGCTCATAAGCACCTCCTTCGATGGTCATGACAGCATTTAAATTGACAACCGACACACCTATTGAACTGCCTACACTAGTTGGAATAGGGTTACACAAATTAGAATTAAATTTTCCTCCCCATCCATTAAACCCCCAATCTTCGATATGTAAATTTTCGCTTGCATCTCGAACAAAAATAGGTCCATTGTCTCTCACCCAAACATCATTTGTAGGAAATAATTTGAAATCAACATTGCTTAAATTTGTACCTGCTGCGTTTAGCAAATTTGTAATTCTTGTTTGTTCGGTGCTATTATACGCAATGATATGTACGTTTTCGCTTTGTACCAATGCATTTGTCATGGCAATCCATGTCGAATCTAATCTGTTTCTGTAGGTCATCCCATATTCATGATGATGTGGCCATTGCAACCAAGTTCCTTCATGAGCAGCAGTCTCAGGAGGCATATGATAGGTTTGTGCAAACAACTGCATTGTCATCATAACAAATAGTATTAGAAGCGTACTCTTTTTTTTGTACATGAGAAATATTATTTATGTGGATTGTAAAAGTAATCAAGGAATATAGTATACCAAACTGATTTATTAAGTAGTCCATTTTTATCAACTCGCTAAAAGCGAGAACATAATGCTTCGAAGCGAGGGACGCTTCGAAGAACGAGTATGCTTCTTTAAGAGAAGGAAATATTCTTCAATATGTTTGAAACATCAATTATTTCTTCTGTCCGCACCCCAATACAATTTGGTTCGAAGCGTATGTAAAAAATTCTGACCTTCAAGACGAATGAGATTAATGACAAAGGTTTCTTTTTTTACAGCCAGGGATACTGTACTATCTATGGCCTCGGAGCGGGCATCGAGTGTACATAAAAAATGATCGGCACGACCTTCCACCTCAAATGAAATGATACTGCTGTCAGCAACAATCAATGGACGAACATTTAAATTATGAGGAGCCACC
>JANNYV010000116.1:0-5794 GCA_031410275.1 Bacteroidota bacterium | reverse complement strand
TGCATTTTCAGCTCCAATAAATTTTTGTTTCCCGCACAAATTAATGACTTGAAAATGCATTTAATTATAACTCAGGGTCTTTGTTATCTTTAATGCGTATGGTTGATATCAATGGGGGAGTTACTATTTTACCTGAACTTTGCCTAGCCGATTTTCCCGAAGAAATTATGGATCAGGTCCGGTATTTTAAAGACCCTATGCCGGTGCGTGAAATTAGTTTGGTAACGAATAAATATTTTACAAAAAATAAATTAGCCATCTCATTTACTGAAAGTATCGTATCAAATATTCCGGAGGCCATGCGAAGCAAGAAAAAGAAAACGACTATTTTGCAAATTCATTAATGAGGTTAAATGTACATGTCGTTAAGTTCAACTCAATTGAATTTTTACTATTTATTATTTCGGTTACCCAATCTAACCTAATAAAATTATTTGAAACAATACCAGCCAACTATTCTTTTACAAATTTCTTGGTTAATATAGAATTCGTCAATGGAATCCGAATGGTATAATGTCCTTTGGCAAGTGATTGTACATCTATTTTTTTGCTACTAAATCCTTTCTCCAATATGGCAGGAATGTCCATCACATGTTTGCCTAAGGCATCAATGATTTGAATGGTGGTTCGTTCGCTTTTTAGCATGTTCAATTCTATGGTCATTGATTCATTGACCGGATTTGGATACAATGAAACAATGCCCGAATTTGTAGCATCTGATTGAAGTAATATAATATTTGAATAGGCAAATTGATGATCGATATCTACAATTTTTAAGCGATAATAATTTGTTCCGTTATAGGGAGTTGCATCATTGAAAGTGTAATCAGAAATCACAGATGTGTTGCCAATAGCATCAAGTTCACCTATTTTTGTGAACGAAGTTTTATCTGTACTTTTCTCTATTTCAAAATGTGATACATTTTTTTCTTGTGCGGTTTGCCATTTCAAATCAGCTGTTTTATTTGAATTTAATTTTCCGAAAAAATTAAATAATTCTGTTGGAAGCGGCGCAAAGCAAGGGCTGAAATAGGTCACATAAGTGAAGCAAGAAGTGGCACTTGCATTCCGTAAATACACTAAACTATTTGTGGGCGAACCAAAGGCGGCCCATCCCGGATCGGTCGCAGTGAAGGTTGGCCCTGCACCCCAATTGACACCATCAACAGAATATTCAAGTCCGGATGGACAAGCTATAGGTAAACAATTTGGACTTGGTGGAATAAAGGTTGCACTCAGCCCATCACAAAGAACATTCGGAATATCAGGTATCGGTTCTACATTTAATACAATAGGTGTTCGTGCAGTTTCTTCACAATTGGCCGGTAAACCTGTAGTGGCTGCGACATAATAAGTTGTGGTTGTGAGTGGATTGACATAAGGAAAAATTAATGAGCCTCCGGTGAGTGAATCATACCAATTATATTGTGTAGTGGCAGGTGATGTAATAATAGCAGGTTCTAAAGAAGATAAATCAAATCCGTACTGATAACAAAACGAAGCATTTGCCGGGGCACTTGTTATAATAGGAGTTTGATTGATATTAATTGTAGCAGTTCCAGTAGTTTTTGGAGGACATACACCAATCGGTGGTGTTGTACTTGCAATCGTCCATACTCCGCTGTTTGAAATAGTTGTTGTAAAAGGCCCGGCACCAGTTGCAGGGTTGATTGTTGTTGTATTTGTTCCGTTCGAAAGATTCAATGCATAATTTCCTGTCAGTGGACTTGATGTGCTGATTGAAATAGGCGCTGTGTTGGGTGCGCAATAATCGCCATCGCCCGTTAAGGTTAATAATTCACACGAAGGAATTGTATAGGTTGCAGACGCTGTGACATCAGATTTTAAACAAGGGGCTATCGGATCTGGTTTATAAATTGCCTTTAATGTAATATTCGTAAGACCAATTTGTGAACATGTATCAGGCAAGGTTACTGTGATGTTTGACGTAACAGGCGGCGGCGGACATTGCGTTCCGAACGGAACCGGAGTGCCTGTTACACCATTCCAATTTCCACCGGTGTTGGCGGCTTTGGGTGTCGGAAATAATACCGTACTGTTTGTAGTAACCCATGTGTTGGTGCTGCTTCTGTAACGCCCCTGATTGGTGCCTGAAAAAGAAGAACCTGTCGCAGCAAAGGAAGTTGAAGCAGGTAAACTCACTGATTTGGCAAGAATATAATTTCCACAACCTGTGGCGGGTGCATCATTCGCAGTGACATCCGGAATTGATTGACCAACATTCCAAAGTACTCCATCAATAAAAGTTCCTGAACAATCGAAAAGGGCAATTTGCTCCCCGCCATCAGTTAAGTTCATAATGTCTTGCGAAGCCGGACTCACCGTTGCACAATTACAAGTTTCAATATTTAAATCAGGAAGAACTCCACTCGAACAAAAGGTTCCACCACCTCCGATTAAATAATACGTGCCGGCATTTAATGTAATGCCTGCAGGTATAGTGGCAGTCCAATCACCATCTGAAACAATCCAACCGCTAATATCAACAAAGCTCGGACCGGCATTGTATAATTCAATCCATTCACCACTATTCGGTGAAGCGCCGTTGGGGGTGATCGTATAGGTTCCGCAAGTTCCTGTAGCCGGTCTTGGGACAAATTCATTGATAAAAACTTTTCCTCCGGCTGTTGTGGTTGGTGGTGTAATACCAACACTTGTTCCCGCGGTACCGAGAGATGTTCCGGAAGTGTATGGATCGAATGCCGGATTGTAACTATATAAAACTTCTACTTGTCCGGTGGTGCAAACACCTTGAATACTTACATTAAATTGAACAGTTGTATTTCGGCAAACAGTAGAACCCGAAGCCGGTAAAAAAGTGGGTGAGCCGGTTCCGCTTGTTACATATTTCGGGCAAGCCGGATTACCTAAACAAGAATTAGGAACGGCTACTACTAAAGGTGTTGGATTTGGACAAGCTGTATTTACAGTTGAAACAACCACTTGATAATTGGGAAGCGTTGGATCCGCATCATCATCCACAACACCTCCGATAATATTACTGCTTTGCGGTCCGGCAACGGTTGTAAAAGCTCCGGCTGAAACCGTTTGTTTTTGCAAAGCATATTTAATATTGGTTCCTGTCGCGCCTGTCACTGTTATGGTTCCGGGTAATGAACAAGAAATGACAGGGCTTCCTCCTAATGTATTTTCACGCGATACAATTACTTTCCTTGTGACATAACATTCCGATTCGGTTGATAGCGGCGATGAAGGAATTGAAGTCGATGTTGTTCCGGGACAGGTTGCACAATTAACATTTCCATCGCCCCAAACAAATTCGTACGTTGTTGTTCCGTTGGGTGGTGTAACCGTGGTTGATAGTGTAGTTACCCCTGTTGTTGCATTATAATTTGTACCGGCAAAGTTTACAGGGGTTCCCGTATTTGTCATAGTATAAGAACCTAAATTTCCGGAACCTTGCGTTGAAGTTAATGCAACATTCGTAAAATTATTGATGATATAGGTAAAGGTAAGCGGCGTTGCACCACAAACAGACAAGGTAGTAATGGACGAAGTAACAGGAGCTCCATTTAATAATGCACTCCAAGTAGAAACACTTGCACTGTTGCTTAATCCCGGTGTGGGATAATCGGTGCTTGCGGTGTTTGTTGCCCCTGTTGTACATGGCAATAAGCAATTTGTACATGCAAGATTTCCCGATTGATCATATGTTACTGTGGCTCCATTATTTCCATCAGGCAATCGGGCGAAGGAAGAATTGCATCCCGACAAATCATTGCAAATAGTTCGTCCGTTATAAATAGCATCAGTGACATCGGGCATGGTTAGGGTATTGACTGCACAAGTAGAAGTTCCTACAAAATTTACATTCAAAGCACTGTTCCCATAATTATTTCCTCCAGCATACATCATGGCATCCATAATGGCACCTGCATCTGTATATAACATAATTCGGTCACCGGTTCCGGAGCCATTATTAAAATTGCCTGAGCCGTCTAAGCACTCGCAGCCTCCATTGATGGCTAAATCGGTATTCAGAAAAATAGTATTTGCATAAAGCCCTGTGCCGCTTCCATAGCCATTTGTATTCAATGCAAACAACGAACTCATCAATTTATAATCGCAGGTACTACACATCATCTTCGAGGCATTGCCCACCAATAAGTAGCCGCCGGCTGGAAGGATAAGCCCAGAAGGAATAGACAATATCACACTTCCTCCGTTGGTGAGTCGCCAACAACTCATGTCTTGCGACATGATTCCGATATTTTTAAATTCTATCCAATCGCCGCCTGTACCTTCATTATTACCAGCATCGGCTTCCAATTCATTGATAACGATTTGCGATTTTGAGAAAAAGAAACTCAAAGAGAGTATCAGAATAAGAGAAATTTTTTTCATGGTGCTAGTTGATTGATAAGAACGCAAAAATGCTTTCATTCAACTAATAAAAAAAATATTATCCGATTACTTTTTCATTACAATTTCCACAGGTAAGAATGCCGGGTTTTGAATATACCCAAGAGAGGGTATTGTAACCACTTTTAATTTAAAGCATCTTTGTCGTCCTCGATGAGAAGAATATTGATTCTTCACCCAATCAATCACAAGGCAACTTCAGTAGAGGTTGCTTTTGTTTTGCAGGCCAATTGACTCTTATCATTGCCAAAAAAGAAATTAAGGAAACTCCTATGATTCATTAAATGCTGCAAATAAAGTAGGTATTTACTTTGTCAATGATAAATTTTACTTGAATGAAATGTTGCTTAAGTTGTGTTTCAATCTCAACAATTTTATTGTCATTTTCGAGTATCATATTAAAAATGCAAATGCCATTCGCTTGTAATGTTTGAGAACATAAGGCTAAAAAAGAATCAGTCGTCACAAAATTTGGTTGTACTAAATCGTTGAAAATATCGATACCAATCAAATCAAATTTTTGTTTATTCATTGTCAGATATTGGACTGCATCACTGCATTTCCATTCAACATTTCGATGCGTATTTAAATTCATATACTTTATACTGAATGCCAATACATCTTCATCATTGTCTACTAAAATGGTGTTCGGGAAAACGGCATATTGATCTTGTAATATTTTTAATGCACTTCCCAATCCTGTACCAATTAATAAAAAACTGTTGACATTTTTTAGTTCGCTCTTTATACCGGAAAATGTTTTTCTAAATGGACTATATCGTTTGCCAAATGAATAAATAGCTCTCGGTGTTCCTAATACATACTGATTGCAATAAAGTTGCATCATCAATACAGTCATATTATTTCCTATCGTTTCTTCGATATTGACTGGAACAATAAAACTGAGCATTTTTTTATAAAAAGGGATGTTCATTTGGAAGTTACGAGTTATTGAGTTGCGAGTTATTGGGTTACGAGTTACGAGTTATTGGGTTATTAGGCTATTACTTAATTTGTATTTCACTCTCAACTCTCAACCATCAACTAACATCTGCATTTACATTATCTCCCTCCGAATAACAAACTCCCTATCCTCACCATCGTACTGCCTTCTTGCAATGCAATTTTATAATCGCCGCTCATACCCATTGAAAGTTCTGTAAAATTCTTATCTCCGACAAGATAAGCTTCTTTCACGTATAGGAATTTATTTTTTAAATTTTTAAATTCGGCATGAATGATTTTTTCGTCATCGGTATTTGTTGCCATGCCCATTAAACCAACTATTTGTAGATGAGTAAACAAAAGAGGATTAGTGGTATAATATTCTAAAATTTCAATCAGCTCCTTTGTATCAAGACCAAATTTTGTTTCCTCTTGTGCAATATGC
>JANNYV010000115.1:0-2703 GCA_031410275.1 Bacteroidota bacterium | reverse complement strand
AAACGACCTGCAGTATCGATGATGACTACATTATGTCCATTTTCTTTTGCAAATGCAACAGCATTTTTTGCAATATCAACGGCACTTTTATTTTCAAGTTCTACATGCACGGGCACATTAATTTGCCCTGCCAGTACACTCAATTGCTCCATCGCTGCCGGACGATAAATATCCGCAGCTACTAATAATGGTTTTTTATTTTTTTGAGTCTTTAAATAATTGGCCAACTTACCACTAAAGGTAGTTTTACCCGAACCTTGCAACCCTGCAATAAGGATCACAGTCGGTGTTCCTGTCAATGATAATTCTTCTTCAGTTCCGCCCATCAAATCAACCAACGCATCCTTTACAATTTTCACCATCAATTGTCCCGGCGTAATAGAGGTCAATACTTTTTCACCCAGTGCTTTCTCTTTTATTTTATCAGTGACTTCCTTTGCAATCGCATAGTTTACGTCAGCGTCCACCAAGGCGCGTCTGATTTCCTTTACCGTGGTAGCCACATTGATTTCCGATATTTTGCCTTCTCCTTTAAGTTGTTTGAAGGCTCCTTCTAATCGTTCGGTTAGATTATTGAACATAACAGCGATTTATTTTTGAGCCGCGAAGATAGTAATTAGATTTGAGATAAGAGAAATGAGATAAGAGATAAGAGATGTGAGATAAAAGTAATTCAGGATAAATCTATGCCGCAAGGTGGTGTACTCATTGCAACTGAATACAAGGCATTTGAATGTTGGCGCAATGCCGGTGCACCGAATAATTAAAAATTGTTTGAACGTTCAAACAATTCCTTTCTTTAGTTGAATTAAAATATCTTCCAACCCGTTTAATTTTATTTCATATACGGTTGATAATATGATCCCTAACTTTCCTTTTGGGAATCCGCCTTTACGCACAAAATACTCGAGGTAAAACATGGGCAAATCAGCAAGCACTGTATTCTTAAATTTACCGAAAGGCATTTTCATAGTGACGGTTTCTTTCAACAGAGCTGCATTAAAACCTAACTCTTGATCTTCCATCTGTAAGTATAAAAATATTTTTTTAAATAAAAAAATTCTTACTTCATTCAACAATATGCACAATTTCTTCGTTATTGCATCAAATGTCATTTAACATGAAAACCATCCTCGTTTATTTTGCAAGCTTTTTGGCTCTTTGTTCTGTTTCGTTGTATCAGAGTTGTGAGCAAAGTGACCATGTTACATGCCGGACTTTTACCGGCATTACGCTCAGCGCATTTGATATTACAGCGACTGAATATAAATTATTGAAAGAAGGCGATGAAGTATTTGCCAAAAAATTTGCCTTTGTGTTTGCAACCAAAATGGAAGACGTCCTTTGCCAACGTCAGTCTGCAAATATTATGAACAGTGCCTTCGCATATTACAATAACAGCGATAATATATTTATTAAAGACACTATCAAAGAGATTGAGATTTATTGTGCTCAGAATTTCAATTCAACGTATCCTGCCGGATCTATTTTAAATAATTTATTTATTATTCCGACACTAAACTCAAATGCCATCATCTACAATTGGCATAACGCGGCACAAATGATTACACTCGATGAAGTACCTGCCCAAACTGACTTCTATAAGTTTTATGTAAAAATAAAAACCAAAGAAAATAAAGTTCTTGTGGATTCTTTACCAACTATTAAAATAAAAATTTAACCATGAATACGAACAAAATAATTATGTTACTGTTTGGCTGCATGCTCACGTGTACAACCTTGCATTCATTTGGCAAAGGAACAAAACGCATGAAAGGAGAAAAGCCTTTGATACGACATTATTTGCTCAAAGCAGGCATTCAATATGGGATTGGCAAACCAATGAATGCCCGGTATAAAAACGATTTGAATACACCGCTATCCTATTCAAATAATTTCAATTTTTACCTGAAACTTCGCCTAAAAAAAATATCTGTATCCGGCGGAATTCGTGTTACATCATTTGCAATTAAAACAACCGACTTACAACAAAGTACAGAAGACTCTTATCATAAATCAGATTTCGACATTACATCTACAATGAAAGGTTCAACCCTTAATGTTGTGACACCTTATGTATATGTCGGTTATCCCATGCAATACAAGCATATCGAAGTTGAACCTTTTGTACGAATGGGCGCAGGTTTTTTAAACTATAGTTTATTCAATGTAAATCTTCGTTCTACTCAATCAAATGTATTGGATCAATCTATATTTTTTGATGATGCAGCCTCACAAACTTTTTTCAATCCATCAATAGGTGTTCATCTGTCTAAAAAATTATTCAATTTTATCACCTTAACCGGCAGCCTTGCTTATGATGCCGGCAATCCGGACAAAAGTGAATTATTAGAAACAACCATACAACAAAATTTCAGTGTCATTCGAAAACGAAATATCTATTTGCAAAATTCAGTCAATAATGCAAACGTAATGATAGGTGTTGAATTAACTCCTTTTAATAGAATTTATTCGAATGAAAAAAAACATGCTAGATATTATAAAAAGCATTCAGTGTAATAAGCACAAGCATACTGAATAAAAAACAAATTGAAAGTCGGTTTATTAGGCAAACCAAAATCATGTTCTTGTTGGTGTTCTTCACTAACAAGACTATTTTACTTTCTTTGAATTATACTATTATTTTACTTTTATCATTGTTTGATGCCTCCGACGCCCTTGTTGGTGTTCTTCACCAACAAG
>JANNYV010000114.1:0-25302 GCA_031410275.1 Bacteroidota bacterium | reverse complement strand
CTTGCATGCTAAAACACTCGGGTTTATTCATCCAACAACAGGCAAACAAATAGATTTTGAAAGTGCATTACCCGATGATATGGAAAGTGTACTTGAACGTTGGAGAGTATATGTGAAAGCGAAAAAGTTGTAAGTAGGAATAAGGTTCGTTACAAGGCTAGAATGATTGATTTTGAAATTGATTGATGTATATATTGAGACAGTTTTCATTCTGAATAACTATGAAAGTAACAAGTTTAATATGTCTAACTCTTTAGGTAATGATTTCCTGTAAACGAAAAACAAGAGATTATTATTTAGAAGACTCTTTAAAATACACAAGTGGTATAGACACTGGAAGTATTTTTATTTATCAAGATTCGATTACAAATAAATTTGACACTATGGTAGTTACCCAAAGTAAATTGGGTACTTATTACGATACGCAAGATCAAATGGAACCATTTTATTTTCAACGCAAAGAATTTAATTTACAGAATACCAATCAATTATATGACAGCTCAATTATTGTCATCTATTTTACGGCCGATGCCATGAGCAAATCATTCAGCACCTCTTTTTATTTTAAATCTCAGAATAATTCTAGTGCCAATACAAAATCAAGAGTTTACTCAGAACCGTTCGCATATTACTCATCGGAATTAGGTAATGAATTGATTGAAGAAAATAAACCTGTCAATATGTTTAACAGTATTGTAATTAAAGGAAATGTGTTTACTGCGATTTTTGAAAATGTATATTCATTCCATAAAATAGATTCTTCAGCTACCGATTTTTGTCACACTTATTATTCATTAGAATCAGGGCTCATTAAATTTACTATTAAAACTGTGAATGATACAATTGTAAAAGAACTGGTATTCGCTAACATCAAAAGAAATTAATGTTTCTATCAGCGAACTCGACGTATCCTTTGTCCTCACAGAATCAGCATAGAAATAAACTTACGCATTCACCAATTCTTGATATTCCTTCTCTTGCTTCATCAACTCTTTAATTACCCCGGTGCCTATTACCTTTGCGCCTTCTGAGATAATGAATGAATCATTGATAGTAAGATTTTTAGGAATTGTTCTTGCAGGCAGCAGCCGTATAATAACTTCGGCACTTTCTCCCGGCTTGAGTTCTTCTTTGTTATTCAATTTTATTTCACCGCAATAAATTCGTTTGGTATGAAAGGAAAAATTTGGTTTGAAATTATTGTATATCGAATTTTTTCTCCCTCCGTTTTCGGTAGGGAGTAGTGAGATGATAGCATTAATCGTGTATGTAGTTTGTAACTTCATGTTGTTCCGCAAATTTAAGGCATTTATTAAAATCATTTAAATAATCTTCGTGAATAGTAATAGCACTATTAAAATCTAACTCCTGTTCATCAAACAAAATTTCATTCAAACAATCATCGTTTATTTCAATTTCCAACACAAACTGATATGAAGGTGAATAGTCTCAGTCTATTGAAAATTTTATAAACTCAATTACAGCTTTTTTAGCTTTAAAAAACTGCTTCCCCTCTAAAGTGTTTTTAGCACTACTAAATTTATTTTTTCTTTCTTCAAAATCTAACCTTTCCGCCTCTGATATTGCTCTATATAAATTCATCAATATTATTTTTTTACTTCACTTCTCCCATTCTCACATTTTCAAATTTCCTCATTCTCAAATTAATTTATACTTCCCTTTACTCTTCCTTATTCGCACCGCACATACCTTATATTCAGGGCACATTGCATCAGCATCCGAAACCGAACTTGTGAGAATATTCATACTCACTTCGGGATAATGAAAGGTAGATGAAAGAATGCCGGGCTTTACTTCATCTGTAATGCGGGCTTTTACATCTATCTTGCCTCTTGCACTTTCGATACAAACCATATCACCTTCTTCAATAAAATGTGTAGCAGCATCTTCAGGGTTTATCATTAAGGTATCAACAGTTAGTATTTCTGCATTGCCTGTGCGGCGAGTCATAGTGCCGCAATTGTAATGCTCAAGTTCACGGTTTGTAGTGAGTATATATGGGAAGTCTTTTTTATTATCGGTGAGTTCTGTCGTTTCTTTCCATGTGGCTTTCTGAAATTTTCCTCTTCCTAATTTAAATGTTTTGGTATGTAAAATTTCGGTGTCACTTCCGTCAGCCAATACAGGCCATTGTTTTCCATTGTCACCAAGTTCATCCCATTTTACACCGGCAAAGAAAGGAACGATTTGAGCAATTTCGTTCAGCAAATGATTGGCATCATAATCAGGTTCATTGGCTCCCATACGTTGCATAATCTCTGCAATAATTTGTCCATCGGGCTTAGTGCCTTCTAATGGTTTTACAACTTGCTGCACTTTTTGTATACGTCGTTCACCATTTGTAAAGGTGCCACTTTTTTCTAAAAAAGAAGATGCGGGTAAAACCACATGCGCCATCTTAGCGGTCTCAGTCATAAATAATTCTTGTACAACTAATAAATCTAAATTGCTCATCGCCTTCATCACATGATTGGTATTCGGGTCTGTTTGTACATTGTCTTCACCCATCAACCAAAGTGCTTTTAATTTTCCGCCAATAGCTGCATCATACATCTGCGGAATTTTCCATCCTGCATAGTTGGGCAATTTCACCCCATAAAACTCTTCATACTTTTGATGATACTCGGGGTTCGTTACATCAAAATAACCGGCTCCTTGATGTGGTTGACAACCCATATCGGCCGCACCTTGTACATTATTTTGTCCGCGTAACGGATTCACGCCAACGCCTCTTCGGCCAATGTTTCCGGTAATCATAGCGAGGTCTGCAATGAGCATTACGGTATAAGTTCCTTGTGAATGTTCGGTCACTCCAAGTCCATGAAAACTCATGGCATTTGGTGCGCTTGCATAGGCAATAGCGGCGTCACGAACTAATTTTTTATCAACGTTGGTAACCAATTCCAACTCATCCATATCCATACTCAACACATGCTGCTTAAATTCTTCATAGCCTTCCGTTCGAGCTTCAATAAAATTGTTGTCTTCTAGTTTTTCTTGCATAATATAATACAGCATCATATTCAGCAAGGCCACATTTGTTCCGGGTCGAAGTTGCAAATGATAGGTCGCATAATTTGCTAGTTCAGTTCTTCGCGGATCTATCACAATGCTGATTCCTTTCATTGCAAACTGTTTCAACTTCGCGCCGGTTACAGGATGACCTTCAGTCGGGTTCGCACCAATAACCATAATGGCATTCGTATATTTTAAATCAATGATAGAATTCGTCGCAGCACCTGTTCCAAATGTGCGTTGCATACCAAGCGCAGTCGGCGAGTGACATACACGTGCGCAACTGTCAATATTATTTGTACCAATGACGGTACGAATAAATTTTTGCATGATATAATTTTCTTCATTCGTGCAACGCGCCGATGAAATACCTCCAATGGCATCTGCGCCATGCGTTGTTTTTATATCAATTAATTTTTCAGCAATAAAACTCATCGCTTCATCCCAAGTCGCTTCAACAAATTGCCCGTCTTTTTTTATGAGGGGTGTACGAAGCCTGTCTTTATGATTATAAAATGAAAAAGCATAACGTCCTTTTAAACAAGTATGCCCTTCATTTACTTCGGCATCATAAGGTGCCTGTATACTTTTTATAACACCGTTCACGGTAGCTACTTCAAGGTTGCAACCAACGCCACAATAGGTACAAATGGTTCTTGTTTTTTCTTTGGCAACAATACTCTTGCTTTCAAACACGTCGCTGATGGCACTTGTAGGGCAAGCTTGTGCACAGGCACCACAACTCACGCAATCGCTTTCAAAAAAAGTTTGATCAGAGCTTTTAATAATATGACTATCGAAACCTCGACCTGCCATACTCAACACAAATTGTCCTTGCACTTCATCGCAGGCACGCACACAACGAAAGCAATTAATGCATTTACTCAAATCAGATGTCATGTAAGGATGACTCAAATCTTTTTTTCTGTCGAGATGATTTTTCCCTTCAGGATAACGAACATCTCGTACGCCAACACGGGCAGCAACTTCTTGCAACTCACAATTATTATTCACTTCACAAGTCAAACAATCTAGGGGGTGATCAGTCAGTACGAGTTCAATAATATTTTTTCTGAGTCGTTGCACCCGTTCGCTGCTTGTATAAATATAGGAGTTGGCCATTACGGGCGTATGACAAGAGGCTTGTGTTTTCACCGGACCATTTTCTGTCAATGCCACATCTACGCTACATACACGGCAACTTCCGAAAGGTTCAAGATTTGGTGCATCACATAAAGTGGGAATCAACTTTTTATCTTTATAACGTCGAACAAAAGAAAGAATTGTTTCACCATCTTTTATTTCAAACGCTTCATGATCGATATAAGCAATTTTAAGAGCTGTTGTGCCGGTACCATTTTGGGCATAACCGTTGCTATATTTTACATCAATCTTTATATCAGATGAAAGCCTTGTATTTGCCATAGTTGTAAACCAAAAAGTTGAGAATAAAGGTAGGGAATAATTTTTATAAAACAGGCGTTGTAGGAAAAGGGTACAATTTTATGCATGATGGCAATCCATTTTTTCATGTGAAAATTTTGGGCGTTCGGGCGGGCTAGGAGTTTACCCTAATGCCTCAATCGGGGTTGCAAGTCTTCGGTCAGTCATGCCACGCTCAATGCCTTGCCCTGCGGGCTTTTCACTCCTATCCCTAACACCTTGCCACCCCATGATAATCATACTATTATTTTATGTATCATTCATTGACGATTGCGTGAGGGATAGGAGTGGAAATCCTTTTTTGCAACGCTGGCAGGGTTATAAGCACCAGCACATTTAACCCTGCCAGCGTTAAGCAAAAAAGATTGGAACGGATAGCCCGACCCCGAAGCAGTCCCGTAGACAAATCTTTACAAGTTAAATCAACTGAAAGCTTTCTTTGTCACGGGACGCTTCGGGGGCACGCCCAAGTAAATTTGTATCTATCTTGGAATCTCTATTCCCTTCACAATTTCACGAACAATATCATCTGTAGTAACGCCTTCCATTTCTTTTTCTGCACTTAAAGAAAGCCGGTGACGAAGCGCCGGGACCGCCACATAAATAATATCTTCGGGCGTTACAAAGTCTCTGCCACGAAGGGCCGCTAACGCTTTCGACGTATTGAGAATCGTAATAGAACCACGCGGAGACGCACCCAATAACAGCCCACGATGATTGCGAGTTTGATGTACAATGTGTGCGATATATTCCAGTAATTTATGCTCAACACTTACTTGTGAAACTAACTCTCTCAATTCATTCAATGTAGTTGCATCAATCACTTTTTGTACCTTGTCTAATACATTATGCATGGTAAACTGATGCTGATGACGATTCAAAATTTCTACTTCCTGCGTTTGAGACGGATAATTTACAACGAGTTTAAATGCAAATCGATCAAGTTGCGCTTCGGGTAATTGATACGTGCCTTCATGCTCTACCGGGTTTTGTGTGGCAATAATCATAAAGGGCGGAGGCAAATGGTAAGAGGTTCCGTCAACCGTAATGCTGCGTTCTTCCATCACTTCAAAAAGAGCGGATTGTGTTTTGGCAGGGGCTCTATTAATTTCATCGATCAATACAATATTACTAAAGATAGGTCCTTTACGAAATTCAAAGGTGGTGTTCTTGGGGTTGAATACATTTGTTCCCATTACATCACTTGGCATTAAATCGGGTGTAAATTGTATTCGCGAAAAATCGACATCAATTGTTTTTGCAATGAGTTTTGCGGTTAATGTTTTTGCAACACCGGGAACACCTTCCAACAAAATATGTCCATTGGCCAATATAGCAGCAAGCAACATATCAATGGTCTCTTCTTGTCCCACAACCACCGCAGCAATTTCACGTTTGATGTCTGACACAGTCCGATGAATTCGTCCGATATCAATTCTGTTTTCAAAATAGTGTTGTTCCATTTACATAAATTTTTTTAGTTGATGATAAAGATGTTTAATATCATTATCGTTCACATTTGCGGCATCACGAATATAAAGGATATATCCAATAAATGCATTGGTATCGGCAAATGATTGATTTATTTTCTGTGATAAAAGAGTGACAAATTCTTCATTTAATTCGTTTGTTTTGAATCCGTATTTACTTCGTATGGTTTCTAAATAATGCAGAATCATTTTGTCGGAAAGATTTTTATTATCCTTTTTGTTATAATACAATCTTCCCACAGTTTCTGTAAATTCTAAGGATGAATTTGTATTGACGGGCAGCACAGGAATATCGCGTTGCCTGCGTCGGCCTTCAAACAATGTATAAAAAAGAAACAATAAAGCGAGTAATAAAAAGGCATAAAACAATGGTGGAAAATGTAATAACCAAGACCAATCATTTTCGGTATTATCATTTTTTATCCGTTCGTATGTATTGTACCAAGTAACTGAATTTGGATATTTGTAGAAGTATGAAAAAAAGTATTCAATAAATTTGTAGTTGTCGTGTTGCAATAAAAAATGATTGGTGAGTGCAATCGGGTTCCGGCATATAATAAATTCACCTTTTCCTTCAGAGTGAATCATACTGTTGGGCGAATCAATATTGTTTGCATATCCCATATAATAATACGTATCATGGTAATTCGAATCAATCGCAAACGCATAATTTACCGGTAAGCCGGTATACGAAAACGGATGTTGTACATGATTAAAAAAAATGGTGGTCTTCTGATTATTGATATCGCCTTCGCCATTCGGATAAGATGCGGTATAAGACGAATACGCAAGGTCGTATTGAAGATGAAAATAATTGAAAATAGTATCACTAAAATTCTCTGCAAAAATGCAAACGGTATTTCCTTGTTTGATGTAGCGTATTATTTTATCGAATTCGGCACTGTCAACTTCAAAGTTCCTGCAAACCATAATAGATAAGCGATTATTATCATAGCTAAGATTGTTGCCATCTAGGCTACGGTTAATTTCAGTAAATATATTTCGTCCTGATACGATTTTAGTTGACGGAAAAATTTCATCCAACAAATGATAGACGATATAACAGCCATACGGCTCTTTGCTGTTCTTATCGAAGGTTACATGCCAATCTGTTTTCTTGTCTTGCGAACATGAAAGCATGAATAGCATCATGAAACAAAAAACAATATGTGCCGCTGTTATCCTCATTTTATTTCTCGTTGAAAATTTCTGTAAAGGGTTTCAACGGTATGATATTTTTCACTGTCAATTAAAAAATTCCCATACCATATATAATCAAAGTATGTAGTGAGTGTGGTGAACGATTGCGTATGCAGTGTACCTGACAATTGTGTTACATAATCCCAATTTGTTTTTTCTTGTTCAAATGTTATTAACCCTTGCTGATGTAATTTTTGTAATGTTTCTAAATACAATACACGAACAGCGAGCCGGTAATCATTTTTTGCCAATGCATTTTTCAATGCCAACTCCCATTCCGAAAACACTTCAATATTTTCGAATGGTTCGTCGCTTGTTTTTAATTTCTTTCTTCGTTTATTAAACAAGTTGCTTTCTTCATTTAAAAATAAATGCCGCAGTATAAAAAATAAAAGGATACCAACAACTAAAAACATCAGCAATTTAAAAAGCCCGGCATTAAAAAAATTACCGATGCTGTGCAAAGGCGGTGGGTGATAAGATGTTGTATGGGGCTTCGTTTCTTTCTTTTTTTCTTTTGTATAAATAAATGCTTTGTCTTCTTTTAGTTTATTCCATTTGCTTTCTGAAATCGTTCGCAGAACACCCGTATCGGCTTGACTTGTATTTGTATCTTCTTCTTCTTCTTCCTCTGTTTGTGCCTTTTCATAGGTTGAATCAGCGACCACATCATCACTATTTATATGTTGCAGCGTGGTGGTATCACCAAGCGTTTGTGACAATGCAACACGTCCACTAAACAAGCAAATAAGAAATACAATATGCAGGAACAGGTACTTCATTTATACGGGCAATATAATTTTCCCTTTGATTACTTGAATGCCTGAGCGTTTCAATAAAATGGGATAGATAATAAAATACCAAACAATAAGTGAAGCTGAAGCCAACAAAATAATGGCACTTGCCCAAATGGGCATTTCGGTATGACGGGTGACAAAGCCTTCAAAGAAAGCGGCTAGCAGAAAAAATGGAATCAATCCGAAAATAATTTTTACGGCGTTCTTCGCACCATGTTTCAATGATTCGATTCGTTTAAATGTGCCCGGAAATAAAAATGCATTTCCGAGAATTAGACCGGCGGTACCGGCAATTACAATGGCTGATATTTCGAGGGTTCCGTGTATCCAAATAACAAGAACCGATTTCCAGCCAAGACCTTTTGCAAAAAACATTTGTTCGAAACTGCCAATCATAATGCCTGTTTCAAACAACATATACAATGTGCCAACGCAGGCTAAAATGCCAAATGCAAAAACCATGAGGGATACACGAATATTGTTGGCGGCAATGGCTACAAACATTCCGAACTCATTTCTTTGTTTGTAAACACCAAACGGATCACCTTTCGAAATATTTTCTTCGGTCATATCTACATAGCCATCGCCCAAAATACTTCGAACAAAACTCTGATCGTGCATACTCGCAAACACACCAATTAAAACACAAACGATAAAAAATGAAAATGTAAATAAATAGATGCGATGATATTTGCCGAAGAGTAAAGGCAATTCAAATTTCCAGAAGGTATAAAGCCGGCTGTAATCTTGTTTTTTATTTTGATATAAATATTGAAATTGTTTGGCGGCCAATCCATTTAAAAATTGAGTTGTTTTGCTTTGCGGGTAAAATGTTTTTGCATAACTAAGGTCATCAATCAGATGCACAAATTTATCGGCTTGTTCATCCGGATTTTCGGTAGTCTCCATATACGCTTTCCAGCGTTCTACATTTTGGTCTATGAACTTCCCTTCACGCATTTGCGCACAATGTAGTATTGTTTTAATTCTTATTAAAAAAATTCAATGATAATTCGTTAGCCACCTCCAAAACAAAAATCAGAAGCCATCTAATCATATTGTAGCAGACAACTAAAAATTCATGAGCAATTACAGATTCTCATTGTTTTTGCGAAATGAATTTCATTCCCTTAATTACAAGTTTCATGCTTCTAATTTTATACCTTTGGCGGCTTAATATGTATATGGAAAACAATCACTACAAACTCGACACGCTTCTTATTCATGCCGGCATTTCGCCTGACCCTACAACAGGGGCTATCATGACACCCATTTATCAAACCTCAACCTATGTGCAAGAAGCGCCGGGTAAACACAAGGGTTACGAATATGCACGAACGCAAAACCCTACAAGAACTGTATTGCAAAATGCATTGGCAGCTATCGAAAAAGGGAAACATGGTTTGTGTTTTGGTTCAGGGTTAGCTGCAACCGATGCCATCATGAAATTATTAAGTCCCGGTGATGAAGTTATTTCAACCAATGATTTATACGGCGGAACGTATCGAATTTTTACAAAAATATTTGAACCTTATGGATTGAAATTTCAGTTTGCCGGTATGTCTGATGTGAGCAAAATTGAATCGCTTATTACCGAAAAAACAAAAATGATATGGATCGAAACACCGACCAATCCATTATTAAATATTATTGATATTGAAGCATGCGCCATCCTTTGCAAAAAGCACAATGTATTGTTGGCGGTCGATAATACATTTGCATCACCTTATTTGCAAAACCCGCTTACGTTGGGTGCAGACATTGTGATTCATTCGGCAACAAAGTATTTGGGCGGGCATTCTGATGTCGTACATGGTGCAGTCATTGTGAACGATGATAACCTCGAAGAGCGACTTCGCTTTATACAAAATGCGAGTGGGGCAGTGCCTGGTCCGCATGATTGTTGGTTAGTTTTGCGTGGTATCAAAACCCTGCATGTGCGTATGCAACGTCATTGTGAGAACGGAGAAAAAATTGCACATTATTTGCGCGCACATCCGAAAGTAGAAAAAGTGTATTGGATAGGATTCGAAGATCATCCGAATCATGATATTGCAAAAAAGCAAATGCGTGGTTTCGGCGGTATGATTTCTTTTGTATTAAAAGGCGATAACCTCGATGATGCCATGAAAGTATTAAGCAGTACAAAATTATTTTCATTGGCCGAATCATTGGGTGGTGTCGAAAGTTTAATCGGTCATCCGGCAAGTATGACGCATGGTTCTATTCCACGTGAAGAACGAATTAAAAATGGACTAGCCGATACCTTAATTCGCTTGAGTGTTGGTATAGAAGATGTTGATGATTTGATTGAAGATTTGAAGCAGGCAATTGGGTAGAAGAAATCGATGTTCGGAAATCGATGTTCGGAATTCGATGTCCGATATTCGGGGATAACAGTGAATTTCATGATTACTCTTTGTATGTTTGAATTTTATCGCGTAATCCCAGGCTCTTATTCAAAGCCGTAATCTAAATTGAGACAAATCTTCCGAACATCGGACATCGAATTCCGGACATCGATTTTACAGCTTCTTCATTTTCCATCCTTTATTTTTGCAATGTTCTAAAAATATTGGCAAGGTATATTGTAACCTATTCCATGCTTTGTCGCTGTCGTGAAAGACAATGATAGAGCCTGCTTTGGTTGCAGTGACAACATTATTCAAACATTCCTCAGGCGTCAATTCGGTATCAAAGTCTCCACTCAATACATCCCACATAATAATCTTTGTTTGAGGAAAAAGCCTGCCGATACCTTGCAATTGGATGGGTGTAATTCGTCCGTAAGGTGGCCGAAATAAGCGGGTATTAATATGCTTCGAAGCGGCTTTAATATTTTTATAATAAAGTAAATTTTCTGTCTTCCAACCATTCACATGATTTTGTGTATGGTTACCGACTGAATGTCCCTCTGCTAAAATTTGTTTATAAATTTCAGGATAGAGTGCTACATTTTTACCGATACAAAAGAAGGTTGCTTTGGCATTGTGTTTTTTTAATTCACTTAATATAAAAGGTGTTATACTCGGATGCGGCCCATCATCAAACGTAAGATACACGCTATTTGCATGCTCTTTAATATGCCATACGCAATTTGCATAGGCCGCTTTTAAGAGTCGAGGTGTTTTCACTAAATAGTTCCTCATGCCTTATACCGGATTATTGATTTATACACCATATCAACCACTTTCCCCATCCGAAAATAATCTAAAGTCTCATATGTATCGATATCGTAATGATAATTTTTATTGCGATAAAATTTCGTATCCGAAATCAATATCGCCGGATAAGCAAATGTCCGGTAATTTTCCTGATCACCAGCGGCAAAGCCTTTAAACGGAACGGCAGGTTTGAAGTTGATGACCCGTAATTTGGTGGCATATTGCTTAAAAAGAGAACGCATTTGCCTTGCCCACAAGCCATTGCCGGTTTCCTGTATAACGGAAATAAAATTTCCGGTTCGGCCATACATCAACCGGTAAGGAAAAAAGGGATATTGTTGACTCTTGGGTTTGTCAGTAAAAAAACCGATGCCATCAAAATTAATCATACCAAAAAGTTGCACATTATTTTCATGTAATGATAGCGCATGCATATAACTTCCCATAACGCTCACATCAGAATATAAAGATTCGCCTAAGGTATAGGCAACTAAATCGATCCGGTAATGTAAATCCTTTTCGGTTTTTTTTAGCAGTCTTGCCATTTCCAGCAAACCTGCTACACCACTAGCATTCGCATCGGCTCCCGGGGCTTCGCCAAACACATCATAATGAGCCCCTAAAATAAATCGGGAGCCGGTATCAGGACCAAAACTCGCAATGATATTTTTATATATTTCATGGTTCAAATCGTATTTTTGAAAAAATACTCGATCACTTTGTTGCGAAAAATAATGATGAATATAATCGGCGGCCTTATTTAATGATTCAACATGTTTATCATTTCTGGCATCCGATAATGTCGAAAGCCTGACCACATGCTTGCGCAATGTATCAGAGTTCGACTGCGCACAGACAAACATCGGAAGAATGAAAAGAAGCGTTGGTAATAGTTTACGTATCATTCAATATTAAGGTCGCAAAGATAGAGTCGTTTTATTGCAGAATGAAATGTTTTGAATATCAGATATCGTGATTGACTATTAGTTCGTGCCTCTTGAACAGAAGTGACAAAGCTTTATAAATTCCTAAGCGAACCTCATATGAATAAGGTAAATATGCCCTTTTTCCCGGTAATGCCCTGCACATTTTATGCTGTTTGAAGTTTAATAGTTGTTCATAAATATCTTCTTTTCTATCTTGGATAAAAATAATAGACTTTGTGTTTGATAGCCTTTCTCTTGTGTAATTTACCCCTGTTTGCCATTGAAAGGATTCCTTTTTTCTATAGGCAACTTCTACTATTGATTTTTACGCTGCTCATGAATCTGTCTAACAGTAAAGCTGTTAGCTCCAATTCCCAATAATGTGTCAACTACTAAAGTTGGGTGTATTTAAAGACCTATTCCTGCTCGCAAGGAAATATTCAATAAAGCACCATAACCATCATTAGGTTTTAATCGATTTGCATGACTACTCACATTAATACCCGACGTGTCAGAGATTGCTAAGACTATTTTGTCCGCACAATTTGCATAACAACAATCTCCCAATGCAGAGATGATTTTTTCCTCAGATAATTTGGGACTATTAGGTAAATTATAATATCCTTTTTGTTCAGGTCGGCTTATTGATATTGACTGAATGCTGCAGGCAAAGGAATTGAAAGAGCTTTTGATATAGTAGAACCTCTAGTTATTAAGCGGGAATCACTCCTAGTCTAAAATTAGTATGACGCAACGTTAAAGTTTTAAAAGTGTGCTCACAATATCCAGATTGCGAGGAAAGCCCTCCACTAATATCGTGCACTTCAAGGCAACAAACATGAAGAAGCAAACTGAAATTTTTGTGAACGTATTTTAAAATCATTCCTAAAGCGAATGAGTTAAAGTATGAAGCATCCTCCTTACATAAGGACAGTTTACTTCTTTACGTGCGGAACAAATGCCGGTTTCCCCTTTTTAATATAGTCTTGAAAATTGTATTTAATCCACATCTTTATTTCGAGTTCTGAGGCTACTCGTGCATAATCATAATCCATCGGATATTGATTCATAAAGGAGGCTAACTCTTCATCTTCCAATTTTGTCAATGTCTGCACAAGTTCAGGAGTATAGCGTGTATCAATAAATTTTTGATGCTCAATATCTATAATCTGATCTTGAAACTTACGCAGGTTTTTATATTTCTTTGAGAATTTTTGATACACCGAAGTAATGGGTGTAAAAGCAGATTTTTGTTGTTCATATTCAAACACACCTTTATAAATATCTGCCCGGTTAAGCGAATCTCGTTGATATTCTGTTTTCCCCCGCCCAACCGTAACTGTCTTAAGTGTGGTTGTTTTAATACTCATATACACCTTAAACTCATTAATATTATCAGATGCTTTTAAAGATAACACGCGCTTATTATAACCAACATGGGTAAAAATAATATAATCACCTAACTCTGCTTCAAGTGTAAACTCACCTTTATCATTTGAAAAACATCCTTTATGCGTTCTCATGTTTTCGATACTGACAGGATTTAGTACTGTTTTGGTTACAGAGTCAAAGACAATTCCTTTGAGCGTGACCTGGGCCGTACTTTCAATATACATGAGCAATACAACCAAACATAAAAGCAGATTTTTTTTCACGGCGCAAAAGTAACAGAAAAACTATTTTATTTCTCATGTGATGTGTTAAAATAAAACTGTCTGTACAATACAATTTTCAACTACATAAGATACCAACATTCAGGTATGAAAATACAAAAAGGGTTTGATGCTCAAAAGTCCTTCCTTATATTCATATTTAAACAAATGATTAAATTATTTGTTTAAATCATAAAATTAATTTTCCTTTGCGACAGCATGAAAAAGGAACCCGTACCGACAAAAAAAATAAACGTACTTATTGACAATACGACGGAAGAAAAAATAAAAACTGCGGCGAAAAATATTTTCCATCAGAAGGGCTACGCTGCCACACGTACCCGAGATATTGCAGAAGAAGCCGGTATTAATTTGGCCTTGCTCAACTATTATTTTAGAAGTAAGGAAAAGCTCTTCGACATAATAATGTTCGAAAGTATGCAGCAATTTATTCAATCGATGACAGGTGTATTTAATAACGAGAAAACGACACTGGAAAAAAAGATAGAGACCTTTGTGAGCAACTATATTGATTTGCTTATTGAAGAACCTGATCTTCCATTATTTGTATTGAGCGAGTTGAGAACTAACCCCAATGAATTGGTTTCGAAAATGAATATGAAGGCATATCTTATGAATTCATATTTTATGAAACAGTTTCAGCAACACATTACATCCGGGAAAATAGCGACCATTCATCCGTTACATTTTATGATGAATATAATCAGCTTAATTGTATTCCCGTTTGTAGGCAGCCCAGTTCTGAAAAACATGGGTGGATGGAAACAAGATGACTTTAATGATATTATGCTACAGCGTAAAATACTCATTCCGAAATGGATAAAGGCAATGATGAAAATAGAAGCGAAAGGCTAATATCCTTTAACCTTTTACGATGATCCTTAAAAACAATAATAATGAATACCCTAACAATAATGAAAACAAAAGCCAATGCCTATCAGCAAAAGGCTATCTGCTATTCACTCGTTACATTAGCAATTTTATTTCTTGCTTCGTGTCAACCGAAGAAGTCAACATTCGATGCATCCGGTTCATTTGAGGCGCAAGAAACTATCGTGTCGGCTGAGGCTACAGGGCGTATTCAGCAATTTACTATAGAAGAAGGAGATCTCTTGCAAGCCGGACAAACAGTGGGTTATATTGATTCTGTTCAAATTTATTTGAAGAAAAAACAAATCGAAGCACAGATAAAAGCAGCGGGTTATAAACTACCCGATATTTCAACGCAAACCGGATTTTATAATCAACAACAGATTGTCACCCAAACCAGATTAAAAAATTTACTTCATGAACAAAAGCGATTTCAAAATTTGGTAAAAGCAGAAGCAGCTACCCAAAAACAAGTAGATGACATCAACGCACAAGTTGAAGAAGCGCAAAAACAAATGGTTGTCATTCAGAAGCAACAAGAAGCTCAACGCTCCGCTTTGCAAACACAGACTTCCGGTATCAAGGGCGAACTATTACCACTCAGTGTGCAACTTCAGCAAGTGGAAGATCAGTTAGCAAAATGCAGAATTGTGAACCCTGTAAACGGAACCGTACTCACAAAATATGCTGAGGCATTTGAAATAACAACCCCCGGAAAACCGCTCTATAAAATCGCTGATCTGTCGAGTATGATACTTCGGGCCTATGTATCAGGGAATCAATTAACACAAGTAAAATTAAATCAAAAGGTTAAGGTGATGACGGATGATATTGACGGAAAATTTAAAACAACAGAAGGAACAATTAGTTGGATAAATGATAAAGCAGAATTCACACCGAAAACAATTCAAACAAAAAACGAACGGGCGAATATGGTTTATGCCATCAAAATTATTGTGAAGAATGATGGCCAGTTGAAGATTGGAATGTATGGGGAAATTAAATTCAATTGATAATGGACAATTGATAAATGATACTTAATAAGTGAGAATAGAATTTACTATCAACTATCAACTATCAATTCTCAATTAAAAATAAATAATGGTCGAACTAAAAAATATCACAAAAACATACAACAAAGGCACAATATTAGCGGTGGATGATGTGTCGTTTAAGGTAGAGCAGGGTGAACTTTTTGGATTGATTGGTCCGGATGGTGCCGGTAAAACAAGTCTCTTTCGAATGCTTACTACACTGTTGTTGCCTGATGCCGGAAGTGCTAGTGTCAATGGACATGATGTAGTGAAAGACTACAAAAAAATCCGACAACAAGTTGGTTATATGCCAGGGAAATTTTCCCTATATCAGGATTTAACTGTCGAAGAAAACCTGCATTTCTTTGCGACAGTTTTTAATACAACGATTACCAAAAACTATGATTTGATTAAAGATATTTATGTACAAATAGAACCTTTCAAAACACGAAGAGCAGGAAAGCTTTCCGGCGGTATGAAACAAAAATTGGCGCTTTGCTGTGCGCTGATTCACCGGCCAACTGTCTTATTTTTAGATGAACCAACAACCGGTGTTGATACGGTTTCGCGTAAAGAATTTTGGGAAATGCTCAAACAATTGAAGCAACAAAACATCACCATCTTAGTATCGACGCCTTATATGGATGAGGCAACATTATGTGATCGAATTGCATTAATACAATCCGGAAAAATTTTATCCATCGATACAGCGAAACAGATTATGAAGCAATACCCGGAAAAATTATATGCTATTAAATCGGCCAACATGATTAAACTTCTTCATGATTTACGAAGTACTGAATTGATTAAAACATGTTTTGCTTTTGGTGAATACATGCATGTATCATTCAAAACAAATGAAACGAATTGGGAGAAGGAAATACTAAATTATTTGAATGAAAAAGGACATACGGAAATTGAATTGAAACAAATTGAAGCGGGTATAGAAGACTGCTTTATTCAATTGACAATGGATAAGTGATAATGGATAATGTAATACAACGAAATAAAAATGATGAAGATGAATAGCAATATAAAGGATAACTCATTGTCAACTATTAATTGTCAACTGTCAATTAAAGTTAATAAACTCACCAAACGCTACGGCAATTTTATTGCGGCGAACGAAATAACTTTTGAGGTGTATGCGGGCGAAATATTTGGATTCCTTGGGGCGAATGGTGCAGGCAAAACAACAGCTATGCGCATGCTGTGCGGATTATCTATTCCTTCTTCAGGAACAGCCACTGTAGCGGGTTTTGATATTTATAAAGAAACCGAAAAGATTAAAAAAAACATCGGGTACATGAGTCAGAAATTTTCATTGTATGAAGACCTCACTGTGATAGAAAATATTCGATTCTTTGGGGGCATTTATGGACTGTCAAATGCTGAAATAAATGAAAAGAGTAAAATACTTATCGAGCAATTGGGGTTGCAACATGAAACCAAAAAATTAGTCGCTTCATTGCCTTTGGGATGGAAACAAAAACTTGCCTTCTCAGTAGCTATTTTGCATCAACCTAAAATTGTTTTTCTCGATGAACCAACCTGTGGTGTTGACCCTGTTACCCGTCGGCAATTTTGGGATTTGATTTATGACGCAGCCGATAAAGGCATTACCATATTTGTTACAACGCACTACATGGATGAAGCAGAATATTGCAACCGAATTTCAATGATGGTAGATGGAGAAATAAAAGCATTGGATACACCAGCTAATTTAAAGAAACAATTCTCTGCGTCTTCGATGGATGATGTGTTTTTTGAATTGGCTAGAGGTGCTAAGAGAGGGGATAATGGATAATGAACAAATGATAATGGATAATGAGCAATGGATAATTGATAAGTTAGAGATGTAATGAAATAATATAAAAAAATAAAAAATGGAAAATGTTATTGCGAAAAAATCATATGCCTTGGCGATAAAGGTCTTTAAATTATATAAGTTACTTGCTGGTGACAAAAAAGAATTTGTATTGTCAAAGCAACTGTTGCGAAGTGGAACCGCCATAGGAGCATTGGTAAAGGAAGCTGAACATGCCCAATCGAAAGCTGATTTTTTGAATAAAATGAATGTTGCATTAAAAGAAGCAAATGAAACTGAATATTGGTTGACGCTTTTAAAAGACACTGACTATTTAACCATTGTAGAATTCAATTCTATATACCCGGATTGTGCCGAGGTTTTAAGACTTCTGATTAGCATCGTTAAAACGACGAAAGCATCAATTAAAAAATAATTAATAAATGGACCATTCACAATTGGCAACGAACTATCAATTGCCAATTATCAACTATCAATTGAATAAATGACGCAATTCCTCTCCTTTATCAAAAAAGAATTCTACCACGTATTTCGTGATAGAAAAACTTTGCTCATGCTGTTTGGTTTGCCTATCGCACAAATTGTATTGTTCGGATTTGCATTGACCAATGAAATAAAAAATTCGAAAATTGCCGTATGTGATTACGCAAATGATTTGGCTTCACATCAACTTATTCATAAAATTGAAGCTAGTACCAGTTTTGAAATTGAAAAATTGCTGTTAACTCATGCACAAATTGACGAGGCATTTAAGGAAGGTAAAATAAAATTAGCCGTCGTTTTTCCTGCAAATTTTAATACCGATTTACAACATCTTAATAAGGCCCAAATTCAACTTATTGCCGATGCTTCTGACCCGAATACAGCCAATACACTAACGAATTTTATGACCACGAGCATACTCGATTATCAACGAGAATTACAACAACCCAATACAATTCCATTTCGCATTATTCCCGAAATCAGCATGTTATATAACCCTGAACTAAAAGGTGCAACCAATTTTGTTCCGGGTGTTTTGGCGCTGGTATTGATGTTAGTTTGTGTAATGATGACCGCAGTTTCCATCGTCCGTGAAAAAGAAATGGGCACCATGGAAGTCCTTTTGGTATCACCATTCAAGCCTATCCTCGTCATTATTTCAAAGGCCATTCCTTATTTGGTTCTGTCATTTGTCAACTTAATTATCATTTTACTTTTAAGCGTTTTTTTATTAGATCTTCCCATTAACGGAAATATTTTTTTACTCTTTGCGGAAAGTACCTTGTTTATTATCACCGCACTTTCATTGGGCTTGCTGATTTCAAATGTGACCAACTCGCAACAAACGGCCATGCTCATTTCTATGATGGGGATGATGATACCGACGATGTTACTCACAGGTTTTATGTTTCCGATAGAAAATATGCCATTGCCTTTGCAAGTGATTTCAAATATTGTTCCGGCAAAATGGTATTATATCATCGTAAAATCAATCATGATAAAAGGACTTGGTTTTTCTGCCATCTGGAAAGAGACATTGATACTCGCAAGCATGACTATTTTTTTTCTTACAATAAGTTTTAAAAAATTTAATATACGGCTACAAGAATAAATTGAAAATGGAAAATTGATAATTGTATTTCATTATCAATTCTTCATTGTCAACTATCAATTAAATAACTATGCGCACGATAAAATTTTTATTGCAAAAAGAATTCAAACAAATATTCCGCAACAAGGCGTTGTTGCCTGTGATTTTTATTGCACCATTAATTCAGTTATTGATATTACCTTTAGCAGCCGATTATGAAATTAAAAATATTGCTATCTCTATTGTTGACCATGACCATTCATCCTTTTCGCAAAAACTTAGTACAAGCATTACCGCATCAGGCTATTTTAAATTGAATGATTACGCATCTTCATACAATGATGCATTGCAACAAGTTGAGCTTGATCAATCCGATTTAATTTTAGAAATACCGCAAGGCTTTGAACGAAATTTGGTTCGGGAAAATGAACAAAAATTATTCATCGCGTTGAATGCCATTAACGGCGTGAAGGCAACCATGGGTGGTGCCTATCTATCAAAAATAATAACGGATTATAATGCTGCTCTTCGTTTGCAATTAATCCCTGCTCAGCGTTTCAATACAGCAAAGGTCATTGAAGTGGTGTCATCTAATCGGTTTAATCCTTTTATGAATTACCGTTTTTTTATGGTGCCCGGTATTTTGGCTGTCCTCATTACCATGATAGGCGCCTATATGTGTTCGCTTAATATTGTAAAGGAAAAAGAAGTCGGAACCATTGAGCAAATTAATGTTACACCCATTAAAAAATATCACTTCATTTTGGGTAAGCTCATTCCGTTTTGGATTATTGGAATGTTTGTGTTTAGTATTGGTTTATTTGTTGTTGCCCGTATTGTCTATGGCATTGTGCCACTCGGTAGTATTGCTTTGCTGTATACTTTTCTGGCGCTTTATTTAATTGCTGTGTTGGGTTTTGGGCTATTGCTTTCTACGTATTCGCAAACGCAACAACAAGCCATGTCGATTGCCTTTTTCTTCATTATGATTTTTATGCTCATGAGCGGTTTATTTACACCTATCGACAGCATGCCTGCATGGGCAAAAGTCATTGCAAAGCTCAATCCGGTCACCTATTTTATTGAAGTCATTCGAATGATTGTATTAAAAGGAAGTGGTTTCAATGATATTAAATTTCATTTTCTAAAAATGATAGGGTTCGCCATTTTCTTTAATACATGGGCTGTGATGAATTACAAAAAGACAAGTTGATTAGGACAGACTTCCATTTTTCATATTCATTTTTTGTAGCCAAGCATACTATCTTCTATTAAGCTTAGGTCCTGCTGTCCGCTGCAAGTCCTCGCTCGTTCCTCGCTGTGGGCTTTCCGCTACCATCAGGGCTAGAGGTCAGCAGTAGAATCTTCATTCAACATTGCATACCTTCAGGTTCTGTAGAGACGAAGTGGCTGTCATCAAAAATATTCAACCCTCATCGATATTTCGAAGTATTGTTGTTGAATTCAACCACACCAATGACGCTTGATATCTTTTAAAATAGAAGTCCCATAATAAAAAACATCTCCGACTATTCAGCATCATGAATTTGTTTTAATATTCATTTTTTGATTATTGCTTTCCCTCGATTAAAAAAATAGTTTCCTGTTTCAATAATTTTTCTCACCTTTGAAGTAACCATTTTTTTAACCTACTTCGTCAACGTTCTGAAAAAGCAATTCAATGAATATTTTTCCTTTTCGAAAGGTCAGCAGCGTGCTGTACTTTTTTTACTTTCACTGATTATGATGGTGTCATTGTTTTATTTTTTACTACCGCAATTCTTTAACGTAAAAAACCGGCAGGTCAGTGAGGAATTAAAACAGATCATGGCCTCAATGAAAATAGACTCCTTACGTAATTCATATGGAAGTAAACGGTATTCGTACAAAGATGATTCCGTCTCAGCGAAACTTACCCCCTTTTCATTTGACCCGAATACCTTAGATGAAACGGGTTTCAGACGATTAGGATTACGAGATAAATTAATTCATACATTGCTTAATTACAGGAATAAAGGCGGCAAATTTTATAATAAGGAAAGCTTAAAACGAATCTATGGTTTGCATGACAATGAGTATGCACAACTCGAAGCCTATATCAATATTCCTTCATCATATAAAAACGAATTCAATACTAAACCGAAAGAAGTATTGCATATCGAATTGAATACGGCCGATACATCAGCACTGATAAAACTGAGAGGAATTGGCAGTAAACTGTCTATGAATATTATAAAACTCAGAGAGCAACTTGGAGGTTTTGCACGAGTTGAACAATTAAAAGAAGTATATGGTATTTCGGAAGAAACCTTTCAACTAATAAGGTCAAGCGTCTTTGTCAATACAAGCCAAGTAAAAAAACTTAATCTCAATGCGGCTACATTTTATGAGCTCAATGCACATCCTTATCTCAAAGGTGAAATTGCCAAGGCGTTTGTTGAATATAGAAAATTACATAACTATAAAATTGAAAATTTAAATCAAATCAAAGAAATTACATTGATTAATGAAGAAATTTTTCGTAAAATTGTACCTTACTTACGTATACAATAATAGACAAAAATTTTACGATATGAATTTTGCCCCTACCGAAATGCAAGCCGAGATAACTGCAATGATCCATGATTTTGCTGAAAAAAATATCAGACCTAAAATGATGGAATGGGATGAAAGCCAAGAATTTCCTGTAGAGGTTTTTCGCAAACTTGGTGAGTTAGGATTGATGGGCGTATTAATTCCAACCGAACTCGGAGGCTCAGGTCTTACCTATTTCGAGTACATTACCGTGGTCAGCGAAATCGCTAAAGTATGCGGCTCTATCGGTCTTTCAGTAGCAGCACATAATTCACTTTGCACCAATCATATTTATAAATTTGGTAGTGATGAAATGAAGAAAAAATATATTCCAAAATTAGCTAGCGGTGAATGGATAGGTGCCTGGGGGTTGACAGAAGCCAACACAGGTTCAGATGCAGGCAATATGAAATGTGTCGCTACGCGTGATGGAGACGGTTGGGTGATTAACGGAACAAAAAATTGGATTACTCATGGTAAGAGCGGTGATGTAGCTGTGGTGCTTTGCCGTACTGGTGAACCTCGAACAAAAAATAATGTAACAGCCTTTGCAATTGAAAAAGGAACGCAAGGATTTAGTGCCGGAAAAAAAGAAAACAAATTGGGCATGCGTGCTTCTGAAACATGCGAATTGATTTTTGACAATTGTAAAATTTCAGATGCGCAACGCATGGGTGAAGTAGGCGATGGTTTTAAGCAATCGATGAAAATATTAGACGGTGGTCGAATTTCTATTGCAGCACTGGCATTGGGTATTGCCAAAGGTGCATTCGAAGCTTCTGTAAAATATTCAAAAGAACGTATACAATTTGATCAACCCATTTCTAACTTTCAAGCTATCCAATGGAAGCTCGCCGATATGGCCACGCAAATTGAAACCGCTGAATTATTAATTTATCAGGCAGCTGATAAATTGATGCGTGGTGAGCCGATGACCAAAGAAAGTGCGATGGCAAAATATTATGCGTCAGAAGTATCGGTTCGAGTAGCTACAGATGCGGTACAAATATTTGGCGGGTATGGTTATACCAAAGACTTTCCGGTTGAAAAATATTATCGAGATAGTAAGCTTTGTACCATTGGTGAAGGCACCTCAGAAATTCAGAAATTGGTGATTGCCAGAGATGTGTTGAAATAAATTTTCAAAAGCAAATACTCAGATTACAATGCCCCCATTTATGTGAAAGCCCTTGATCAAATTCGGGGGATAGAAATGCTTTGGTATATTCTATTTTCACTCTTCCAAACGATAATATGCTACCAAGATATCCGGTAGCAACAATATGTTTAATGTCAGACGAAGAAAGTGTGTATACATTGTTTCGGTTAAACACCCCACCTTGTAAGGTCGCATTGTAAAGAACAGTTTTGATAGATCCTTTAGCAAATACATAGAGTTGAAATTTATCAATGAATTTGGTTGAGTGATACTTTTTAGTGAGCCCAAGATGTTCTAAATAATTTTGCTTCAGACCAATCCGAATCAATGAACCAATGCCCGCATCATCATACATGGTTCCAATTCGTACTTCTGATGTTGCTAATAAATCAACATATTTTTTTTGAATCATCATTTTTTCCAACGCTAGTTTATAATTCAGAATCAAATCATTTTGTATTTGATATTGCCACCCTAAAGGTTCTAATCCATGTATTGCTTTGTGAATGGCTTTTTGTTCTTGCTCACCTTTTGCAATAGGACCTATCATGCCAAGATCGAGTTGTGTAGTGAGTCGTAATTTTTTTTTTATGGATAAGGAAATTAAATTACTTGATAAAAAAACAGAGCCGCAATATGGTCGTTCGCCATATTGAATAAAATTTTTTCTTATGCTGAAAGGTGTAAAGCCATCTTGTTCTATGGCCATCCCATAATACTTCTTATTGCTAGAGGGCAATGAAATCAATAGTTTTGAGAGCGGTGATTTTTTTATTGAAGGCGAAATAATTTCAATTCGTATGCCTTGCGTATAATATCGATCGGAGCCACTGAAGAAATCATTGTCGTAAGATATATTTAAAAAACGGTCTTGTGTTGTATCAATGCGCTGTGCGTATAGTAAACATGGCAAAAAGAAGAGAAATAGGAATGCGCTTATTTTCATTATACAATATACGAAGGTTTTGTGTTGGCAGATTTTTACTCATTCTATTTTGTTTAAGATATCTACAAAAAAGCTAGTCATTCTTATATTCAATGTTCGTAAAGATTCTTGTTTCTTTATGGTTGCTTTATGTTCTTTCTCTTTTATACAATGGGTGCTAGTATACCAAGATCTAGTTGACAAAAAACAATGCTCATCCGTAAAGCTACTCCAAGTTAAACCAAGAAGCTGTGAGGGTAGAAGTAATGAATCTATCGAAGGTTAGATGCTTGAAGAATCTGCGATTGTACTTATAGCAAAATTCATTCAGGTAGTTTTGAATGTATTCATTCTTTACGTGATGATGTATTCCTTTGATTTTCTTTTTTGTATTACTGATAGCGATGTGAACCCATGGAAAAGCTTCACAGACTTTCTTTTTATCCCTTATTATATTCACTTGATGTTCCTTTGCAATATCTTTTAAGCGGTGCATAGCATCTTCGTCCATCAGTCATAACGGTCGCACTACGATGCAATATTTTGGATACTTCAAAGGTTGTATCCTTTTTAGAGAGTGACTGAACGACAGTCATCTTCAAGAATTTGGAATGTGTTTTTTCCGTGCTTACGGCCACTAGTGCTTTTTCATTTCGGTCTATTTCTTTATAAAGTTTTCCGGCATCATTTAAACCCGTCTTTCGATGAACAGAAAAAAGGCTTCATCTAATTCAACAAGCCCATCCAATTGATATCGCATATCTCTTTCTCCCATTTGAATTCTTATTTTGCGCATCATAAGCCAAATAGGCTCATATCGCTTGTGCCCCAGAAGATTCTGCATCTCTGTGGCTGAAACCCTTTCTTAGTAAGCACCATCAAATAAAGGCGGGTAAGCCAAATTCTAAGGACAGTTTTGGGTTCTCCATCACTGTCCCTTTTCGCAAACCAAGTCTGTAATCACAAGCATTACAAGTCCAACAACGTCGAGTACGAATTCAACGAAGTGAGTTTGATTGGCATTTAAAACAAGTAATACCTTGATGCTCTCTGTGGGTTCTGAAAAAATCAACGCATTTTTGTGCCGTATCAGAATGCTTTAAAAATTGTGTCAGTTTCATACTATTAAAATTTATGACCCAAAATTCAATCGCAGCAACCTATTGAGTTTATGTAGTGGTATACTTTTACGGATGAGCATTAAAGTGTGAATACATTGTTTCGGTTAAACACTCCACATGGGTATAAGGTGAAAATAAAACCCGACGAGGTCACTCAATCGTGCAAACTCTTTGAAGAAAATATGTATAGCCAAACAAGAAAATTCTTTACTTATTTAAGCAAAGCCAAAAAACGAGGCACAACAAACGATTTATTTCTCTTTAATCACCTTGAGCGTTTCATATTGCGCGCCGGAAATAATCTTCATAAAATAAATGCCATTTGGTTTATCACTAAGATCAATTTTATGTATACCCTTTGAATACTTTCGTTTCAAAACCAATTCACCTTTTACACTGGTTATGATTAGAGTTGCGTCTGAAGGTAAGCAGATGCTATACGATCCGTTGTTCGGATTTGGATAAACCATATTATAATAGCTATGATGC
>JANNYV010000113.1:0-2112 GCA_031410275.1 Bacteroidota bacterium | reverse complement strand
ATTGCTTATTCTCATTCAGGGTATGGATGCCTCCGGAAAAGACGGATTAATAAAAGATGTATTCACATCTGTAAACCCGCAAGGAGTGAATGTTAAATCATGGAAAGTACCAACACCCGAAGAACTTGCGCATGATTTCCTTTGGCGTATTCATCAGCATACACCTCCTAAAGGTATGATATATGTACACAACCGTTCGCATTACGAAGATGTGTTGATTACACGTGTGCATCGATGGGTGGATGATGCGACAGCGAAAAAAAGATTTACAGCCATTAATAATTTTGAATCTTTATTGGAAACAAATAGTAACACCACCATTCTGAAATTTTATTTGCATATTTCACATGAAGAGCAACTCATTCGTCTCAATGAGCGTATGAAAATCCCTGAGAAAATGTGGAAGTATAATGAAAACGATCTTAAAGAATCTGACCTTTGGGATAACTATATGAAACAGTATGAGGATGCGTTTAATAACTGTAATAAAATACCATGGTCTATTATTCCTTCAGATCAAAATTGGTACAAGAGTTATTTAGTTGCACTAAAAATTCTTGATACACTGAAATCATTTAAAATGAAATTCCCTGGGTTAAAAAAATAAATCCTCCTTTCTGCAATTTCTTGAAAATATAATTACTTTCACATTCATTAAAACACTATATCATGTCATTCATAAAAGAATTTAAAGAATTTGCCGTAAAGGGAAACCTTGTAGAGCTTGCCGTAGCAGTTGTTATGGGCGGAGCCTTTGGAAAAGTTGTCACCTCTTTCATCGACGGCATGGTAATGCCTGCAATCGGAATGATATCGGGCGGCACTGATTTCAATGATAAAAAAATTATTTTAAAAGCAGCTGTTGCCGAATTAAAAAATGCTGACGGAACTACTGTTGCAGCTATTCCCGAAGTGGCGGTAAAATGGGGAAGCTTCGTAACAGTGTCAATTGAATTTCTTATTGTTGCCTTGGTTGTTTTTATGATTCTTAAGACATTAAACAATATGAAAATGAAACAAGAAGAAACTCCTGCAGCTCCTCCTGCACCTTCAACTACAGATGTACTATTGATGGAAATACGTGATGCATTGAAGAAGTAAATGTAATGACGCTATTAGCTTCTAGCAGTTGGCTATTGGCTTTGTTCCAAGTTGTTGTATTTTGTAATGTGATGCTTTTCTATTTCGATTATAAAGATTCGTTTTCTTTGCCACTAGCTTATTTATAATCCTTTATTCTGACTTTGGCTAAAAGCTATCGGCCATAAGCTAATGGCTTGCATTAAAAAAGTATTGTTAAACCGCTTTCAAAATAAATGTCCCCACAAAAATTGGTGACATTTTTACGCTTCATAAAACACTTGAAAAAATGAAGAAAATTCTTACTATGCTAGGCTTACTAATAGCCACTCAAACATTTGCACAACACAATAAAAAATCTGACGAATTGCACAATGATATGGCACGTAAATCTGAAGCCAAAAAAGATGGTTGGTCAAAGGGCGGATTATTAAATATAGGTATCAATCAGGCAATGTTAGAGAACTGGGCTGCCGGTGGTGAACGAATGTCCTTCGCTGCAAATGGTCAGTTCAATGGCTACCTCACTCGTATCAAAGGAAGCACAGCCTTTGAAAATACCTTAGATCTTTATTATGGCTTAAATTATGTAGAATCAAACAATTTTGAACCACGCAAATTAGATGATCGAATAGATTTCTCTTCGCGTTACGGATTGCAACCAAAAAAATGGACAACATCAAAAAGCAAATTTAAGAAGAGCACATTTCTGATGGGCTTGTTGCGTGTTCAATCTCAATTTTCAAAAGGATATAACTATGGAGAAACAAACTGGCAATACAACCCAATTTCTGAATTTCTTTCGCCGGCTTATTTTACGTTAGCCTTAGGTGTTGAATATCGCCCGAACGATCATTTTTCAGTTTTTGTTTCTCCCTTGGCAGCACGTTTGACAAAGGTAAAGGCTCAATACACAGCATTAGCATCAGCCTATGGTGTAGAAAAGGGAAAGACTTCCAAAGTAGAATTGGGAGCTTACCTCACCGCAAAATACAAAACCAAATTGACGAAAAATATAACCTATAATACTCG
>JANNYV010000112.1:0-2555 GCA_031410275.1 Bacteroidota bacterium | reverse complement strand
GGACGAATCGGTATCAGTATGTGTAAAAAAAATCCTTCTGTCTGTACTTTTATAAATACCGCTTCCTTCTCCGTTGCCGGTAAAGTTCCATGCACTTCTAACTCTGGTCCAGGAAGTTGTATAAAGAATATTAGGTGAAGAAGGGTCTACCAGTAAATCAATGCAACCTGTGCTATCATTGATAAATAAAGTTTGTGTCCAGGTATTACCGCCGTCAGTTGTTTTATAAATTCCGCGTTCATTATTTTTTGTATATAAATGTCCCAGTACAGCCACCCATGCAATGTTCGGATTTGAAGGATGTAATACAATGCGTCCGATATGATGACTTTCATCTAAGCCCGCATGTGTCCATGTTTTACCGGTATCTGAACTTTTGTAAATTCCGGTTCCTGCATACGATGAGCGTGATGAATTTACTTCACCCGTTCCAACCCATAAGGTATGTGTTTGCCAATTCATAGCCATATCACCGATGGTAAGAGAGGCTTCTTTATCAAAAATGGGCGTGAACGATTGTCCATTATTGAGCGTGTGCCAAACACCTCCACTCGCATAGGCAACATAAAACTCATTGGTGTTTTCAGGATTCACTTCTACATCTGTCACACGCCCGCTCATGATGGTAGGTCCAATATTTCTGAACGCAATACTTTTTAACGGATTCAATTCTTCTTGTATTTGTTTATAGGAAGTAAGTCGCTGAGATGCCGGTGTTTGTGCTTCTGTAAAATAAGTGGCAAATACTATGAATAGAAAGAAAGAGGGTTTCATCTAAATATTAATTTGGCTAAAATTACTGTCTCTGATTTAATTATTACAACGAAATAATTAATATTGTACTTTAGTATGATGATTTATTATAAACATACTGCATATACCGCCCTCTTTTACGGGGGCTTGTTGGTTTTATGTTTAATGGCCGGCTCTCTTTCAGCACAAAAGAAAAGAGCTGTCATCAAGCCTATCCCTAAAACAGACGTCACAAAAATTATATCGTTCGATGTATTGGAAAATGGCGACACCATTAATAAAGTAGATTCAAAAAATATAAAACATGGAAAATGGGTGATTGAACATGAAGCCCGTTATGAAGAGGAAGGAACCTTAGAGGCCGGTAGTTTTGAGAATGGCTTTAGGGCCGGCAATTGGAAAACATATACAATGCAAGGCAATTTACTTTCTGACGAAAATTATAAGAAGGGATTGAAAGATGGTGAAGCCAGGTATTATGAAGACGGCTCACTGATATGTGTCGGAAATTATTTAGCGTTAAATGCAAAGCAACTATATGATACTGTATTGGTGGAAGATGCTGAAACCAATGAATTGAGACCGGTGCGTATTCGAACAGATGTGGGTAGTGTGAGACATGGCTATTGGACATTTTATGAACCACAGACTAAGGCTATTAAACGAATAATAGAATATCAGGTTGATGAAGTTGTGTATGACAAAACATATAACACAGTGAGTAAGGAAGACAGTATTTATATTTTGGCAAAAATGAAAACTCTTCCTCATGTCAGCAATCAACCTGCAGCCAATTTGTGGGAAGATAAAAGCAAACGTCAAAATATTAAGTATACCGATATTCCTGATGATAAGCCCGGACCGCCGAATGTGAGGAGCAAGAAGTAGTTTGTAATGAATGTGAGCACACAATCGAACGCTTGGAGTCCTATGCTGAGAAAATGACAATCTTGATTTAAGAGAATTTATTCTAAAGGTTTCTGATGTGAACTCCTTATTCTCACAATACCTATTTTATTTTCGTGACAACCTTTTAAAATGAATAGTGAATTTGAAAGACCTTAGAAAAATGGCGTTAAGAAAATCTTATTGAATGGCAAAAAAAAATGAACCCTATTGCACGTATCTACATAAAATTTATTGGCTCAATCTATGTACCTAAGAACAAGGAAGGACAATTACTGCATAGATTTTTCATTTCCGGCATAAAGTAAGATTTTTAGCCAATTTCGTCAGTCTTGTCCTGACTGAAAACGTCAGGATTGCTTAACTTTTGCGTCACAGCAAAAGTTGAAAATATTATTTATGAACTAAAATTTTACGCTAAGAATATTCACTTTAATATAAATATAAACTACGAAAATTCGGGATACACCTTTCATTCTAAAACGCAAGTATCGAATTCGCTTATTTAGATAATGGAATCAAATCTTATTGCAATATCTGCGTACAACTCGGAACTATTCATTCAACTTCCTCAGCTTCTCACATGCGGCCTCTAAAGTCTCATCCTTTTTTGCAAAACAAAACCGTATCAGTTTATCATCTTTCCCATCATGATTAAAAGCACTAACCGGAATTGTTGCAACCCCATATTCTTTGGTCAACCAAACAGCAAACTCTTTATCAGGCATATCATTTATTCTCTCATAACTTACTAATTGAAAATAGGAACCTTGTGCTTTTTGATGAATAGTGAATGGCAAATCCTTGAGCAAGTGTAAAAATAAATTTCGTTTTTTCACAAAGAAAGAAGGTAGTCCAAGATACTCCTCTTCATGTTGCAAAAATTGCGCAAGTGC
>JANNYV010000111.1:0-1545 GCA_031410275.1 Bacteroidota bacterium | reverse complement strand
AGATCTTTTAACAAATGGAATTTTGAATGTTGCTATAAATTTCGAATGTGTATATAATGCAAATTTTGGTATAAAATTTAATAACAGTGATATCGGAGTTGACTAATATATACATTGATAAACTATGATAAATCAAACCACACAAACCTCAACTATTATCTAAAAAAGAAAAAAATGAAAAAGAAAATTTCTCGAATAATGCTGTTAATTGTAATTAGTACATTATTATTCTTAAATACTGGTTTTGCACAAACTACGTTAGAAATGACACTTAACGGAAGTGATAATAATGCGCAAGGTGCAAATGTTTCTCCTGTTACGGTAATTTTTTTAAAGGATGCATTGAACATAAATGCTGGAACCGTTTTTACTTATGATACTCCTGAATTGACTTCAACAATAAGCTTTAGAAGCCAACAATATAGTACCACACTTACCAATACAACAAATGTTGTACAGGGTATGACCTTTGGTGGTAGAACAACAGAATCATTTGGTGGTTCAGGTGGACCAACCAATCCACAACAAATAGGTTCAGCATTTCTTTATAATGTATTTGGTGCCGAAATAACAGTACCTAAGCCTAAAAATGGAATGTTTGTTACAAGTCCTACCGCATCACCTGTAGCTCCAACAGATGCTCTTGGGAATACAACAAGTGGTCTTTTTTCAGGAATGGATGTTCAGGCTATAACAAATGCTACAGGACCAGATGGGCAAGATGCAAATTTTGGAGTTGCATTGTATAATACAGTAGAACCATTATATGATATTAATGCTTCAAAAAGTGGAAGATACTATTATGGAGAACTTGTAATTAATTTCAATAGACCTGTAAAAAATCCGATTATACATGTCGGTGGTTTGGGAGGAAGTTACAATTATCAACCATTAGCTGGGGGCGCAAGGCAAATATCATATTTTACTACAGAATTAGAACTTGTCAATACAGGAGTAACCTCAACTTTCATGGCTGGAAATCCTTTCTTTAATGTTTCAGGTAATAATATTCTAAATAGTTCTGCTACACCCAATGGTGGTTCTTATGAAGATGGAAGTACATCAGAAGGTTTTTCAAATTATGGTGCTGCTTCTGGTAGTGTTAGGATTAATGGTACTGCTCAGCAAATAGTTTATAAAGTTTATTTAAGAGGAAGTGCTAATTCTGATTTTAATTTTTCAAAAGTTAAAGCTGATATAACCAGTGCAAATAGAGATCCTTTTAATGGTGATTTATGGTATTTAGCTGTAAGTTTAGACAAACCTACTCAACAAATTTCAGGAAATGTTTTCGTTGATAGAGATGGTTTAAATGATGCAGGTGGTGGTAACATCAACAAATCTGCAGGTTTAGATAATCCTAAAACAAATGTTGGTGGAGCACTTTATGCAAATTTATTAAATTCCGCAGGTCTTGTTGTAGCAAGTACACCAGTTTCATCTGACGGTACTTATTTATTTGATGCTGTTCCTGTAGGAGCTTATTCAGTTCAATTAACAACTAATGCAAGTTCTGGTACTTATGCAACTCCACTAGCCGCTCCA
>JANNYV010000110.1:0-2456 GCA_031410275.1 Bacteroidota bacterium | reverse complement strand
CCATTGGAATACAACCCAAAAGTACTTCACTGCTATCGGGCATGACCATAGCCTGGCAACTGCTTCTTCTGTTTTTAAATCGTATTTCTACCGGAGCAACAACATCAAATTCTCCAATAGTACCATCTGCTAATTGTGCTTTTCGCCTTTCAACAACAGGCAATTGTAATTGCTCCTGAATAGTCTCATTAATACATAAAATCATCGCACCGCTCTCTAAAAGGGCAGTTACACGAATCCGTTTTATTTCTTCCTCACCAATTACATGTCTTCTAGAAAGAGCAATATCTTCACCATTTATCAATTCTATTTCTGCATGTACAAGTCCCATAATTTATTCTTTTCGCAAGGTAGACTTGTTTCTGTTTCAGAGAAAGTAGTTTCTAGTAAGTCGGGAATATATTAAGTGAATAGGGAAATTCTTGAGTGCTTGGGATAAGTGTCGAAATTGAAAATTTAAACTCAAATCCAACCTTCCTTCCCGTTCGTAAGTATCCCTATAAAAAATAACACGAACATGAAAAAAGGAAACTTCATTTTAAGTGTATTGATTGCCTTTATTATATACAGCTTCAATACCTCTTGCAATTTTATCTCAACAAAAGCAGATGCTTATCCGGCTTTGCTCAAACGCGCAGATACTGCTAACTCGGCTGAATTTGCTAATCTTCAACAACTTTATAAAAAGTATGTGAATGCACTGGAGAAGGATTCAAATGACTATCTCGACAAAATTAAATTAGTGGAGCTCTATATTAATGAAGCCCGCATTACAGGAAATCTGTCATACTATAATAATGCTTCAATGCAAGTATTGAATTCTATAACAGAAAACAAATCGGTGAACAAAGATATTGTATACAAAGCCTTAGCTTATAAAGCAACCGTCTTTCTTTCACTACATCAGTTTGCAGATTCAAAAAAAGTAGCTGAACAAGCGTTACAAATAAATCCATACGATGCAGATATTTATGGTGCATTGGTCGATGCGAATGTAGAACTTGGCTCGTATGATGAAGCCGTTAAGCTGTGCGATAAAATGATGAGCATACGCCCTGATATTCGATCGTATTCACGCGTGTCATACATACGTCAAATTTTTGGGGATAATAAAGGTGCTATAGCTGCCATGCGCATGGCTGTTGAATCGGGTGCTGAGGGAATGGAAAATACAGAATGGGCCCGTGTGCAATTAGGCGATTTGTATTTGAATACCGGACATACAGACACAGCAAAAATGCTATATGAGTCTTCGCTTTTTGTAAGGCCAAATTATCCTTTTGCTGAAATGGGGTTAGCGAAAATGTTTAGTATTCAAAAACAATACGATTCTTCCATAGTTCATTGCAAGAATGCTATCCGCGTAATTAGTGAATCCTCTTTTATTTCATTCTTGGGTGAGCAATACAAAAAGAAGGGAGACCTTGCAAAAGCGCAAGAAGTGCAGCATGATGTGTTGAATCTTATGCTTGAGAATGAAGCACAAAATCAAAAAGAAATGTATACCAAACATAATGGCAACCGTGAGTTGGCCAATGCCTATTTACATATAAATAAATTGGATGACGCACTTTCATTTGCCAAAAAGGATTTAGAAATGCGACCAAATAATATTGATGCAAATGAATTGGTAGCGTGGATTTATTATTTAAAAAATGAAAAACAACTTGCTCAAACTCATATAGAAAAGGCATTAGCAACACATTCTCAAAATGCAGCATTGCTATATAAAGCCTCTTTAATCTACTCGTCAATCGGAGATGAAGCAAAAGCAATCGATTTGAAAACAACTTCGTTTGAAATAAATAGTGGCTTACAAACAGATAATTTTATTGCAATAAAATAAAATTCTAAACCCGAAGGTTATGCGAAAAGTATTTCTATTATTTTCTGTCTTATTTTCTGTTGCAATTTCATGCTCTGCTCATACGATCAATTATGTATTAGATAAAGTGAGCGATGCCGAATTATTTCAAACCTATATCAAACTGGGGTTCACGCATATTATTCCGTTAGGCTTCGATCATATTTTGTTTATACTTTGTGTCTTTTTTTTAAATACTAATATTAAGAAAATTGTTTTACAGGCTAGTGTGTTCACCTTAGCACATTCTATTACATTAGCCTTGGCGGTGTATGGTTATATCAATCCGCCGACAAATATAGTAGAGCCTCTAATTGCTGTATCCATTGCCTTTTTAGCTATCGAAAACATTTTTTCTCAAAAAGTAAAACCTTGGCGTATCATCATGATTTTTATTTTCGGGCTTGTACACGGAATGGGCTTTGCAGGTGCGCTGAAGGATTTGGGAATGCCAAGTTATTCAATGGCAACGGCCCTTGTCAGTTTTAATATTGGTGTAGAAATTGGCCAGCTTTGCATTATCCTCTTTATGTATTTATTATTGAAACATATTTCAGCTACAAAATTATGGTATAGAAAAATGATTGTGATT
>JANNYV010000109.1:0-1528 GCA_031410275.1 Bacteroidota bacterium | reverse complement strand
GTTTTTAAAATCGGTAAACATGACGGTGACTTCATTAAAACTTCTTGCTTTGGCAGCTCCGGTATTTTTTAATTCTTCGGCGGTTTCTGCCGGAAGAATATTCAGTAATAATTCTTCACTCCGTTCTTTTTCAAATGTAATGAGTTTATTTTTTTCTTCGAGAAGCGTATGTGATTTTTGTTTAGAGCGGTATCGGTTATAAACGCCGGCTGCGATGAATGCAATTAATAATGCAATTCCGGCAAGATAATAACTTCGTTTTCGACTATAGCTATTTTCAACAGACAATACATCCATTTGCTTTTCTTTTTCAGCAATACTTTGTTCCAATTCAAAAGAGATATTCCGGTTTTTCTCTTCGTCATATTTCAATTCACTCGTAAGCTGATTATATTGTTCAAGGGTCAGCATCGAATTTTTGTAATCACCTGCCAGCTTATAAACTGTCGCTAGTAATTCCATTTCTTTTGCGGCTTCTTTACGAAGGTTCGATTTTTTTAATTTTTCAATTTCAATAGGTAAGGCAAAAATGGCTTCGGCATATTTTTTCAATTTTATATTCACTAACGAAATATAATACCCCGGCATTAATACCCCTGCAAATGTTTGCGTACTGATATGCAGTGAATTTTGCTCACGTTGCGATTGTTGCATATAGTGCATTGCAGAATCAAGATTATTATGCAAGTAAAAATTATATCCTTTCGTCAATTTTAAATGAGCGTCGTAAATACTGTCATTCCCAACCAATGATTCAGTTATCGTTTGATAATAGTCCACGCTATCGTCATTCAATATTATTTTTGCTCTCAGAATTTGTAAGAATAAAAAACCTCCATCACCGATAAAGATAGAGTCTTTGTATTTTTCATAAACTGTTTTTGCTTCATACAATAATGGTAATCCAAGCTCAGGCTTACCATTTTCAATGTAAATAGAAGCTAATACAGATTTTCTATTTATGATCCCAAGAACACCAAGATTTAATGAGCCTGTGTTTGCTAATGAATCCGGTTTTAGAAGTTCATTCGGGTTTAAATACTGAATTGATTTCTGCTGATAATAAATACATTTATCAATAAGTCCGAGAGTGCCATAAAATCCTCGCAAAACATAATAGCATTCTGAAACGACCTGTGAATCTTTTTTTTCAATATAGGTATTTGACAAGCGTAAGTAATATTCAATACCTTCTTGAATTCGATCACTGTTTCGGTAAGGTACCCGAAGCTCAGCAAGTAATTGAAGAAATAAATATTTCTGAAAAGGGTTTGAATAATTTCTTAATTGTGACAATAATAATTTAGAATAGTCAATGCCTTTATAGAATGATTCGATGCTTATAAATAAATTGCAAACTGAGGTTTTAAGTGAGTAGTAAAAATCATCTTCGAGATGAGCTCTGGCCTTATCAATTCCGTTGTTGAGTTGTTGAATAGACGTAGTATCCCATGATTGATTGTACATAGTGCTAAGGGCATTCCGGAAAGTAATTGTATCGGTCGTTGTGTGCCCCTTAATGGTATTG
>JANNYV010000108.1:0-3441 GCA_031410275.1 Bacteroidota bacterium | reverse complement strand
AATACATCTACAGGTGCCACAAGTTATTTATGGGATTTTGGCGATGGAGCAACCTCAACCAATAAAGATGAAGTGCATATTTACCAAAAAGACGGCTTCTATACTGTATGCCTCACCGCACGAAATGATGTTGGTTGAGGTTGCTCCATCGCCAAAATCCCATAAATAACTTGTGGCACCTGTAGATGTATTGGTAAATATATTCGGTGTATTTGGAGTTGGTGGATTAGGTGCCCAAATAAAATCAGCAACAGGTGAGGTGAGCACGGTAATCACTTTAGATGAAGTATCAAACTTATTACAAGTGTTTGGATTTCCGGTTACTAAAAATATGGTATACGTTCCGGCAGCAAGATAATTATTACTCGGGTTTGAAACTGTTGCAAGATTACCATCTCCAAAATTCCAATTCCAAGTGGATGCATTGGTTGATTGATCGGTGAAGTTGACATTAGCAGGTAAACAAACACTGTCTGGCATTGTAAAGGCCGAGGTTACAATACTTGTATTAAAATCGATCACCTTAGTTATTGTCGAAGGATTGTTACAGGCATTTGTATCGGTCATGGTCAATGTCACCGTATACGTGGCTGCAGAAGGAAAATTATGCAACGGCGGAGTGGTTGCTGTTGATGAACTTCCATCTCCAAAATTCCACACATAACTTGTGGTAGCACCAGAGCCTGTATTTGTACTTGTGTTTGTAAAATTTGCGCTGAATGGTCCGCATGAATCAACTTTAACATAATTAAAGTCGGCGTGAATTGTATCATTTTTTACCACAATGGTAATGGTGGTACTGTCGATACTAAAGGTGCAGCCATTTGGATTGGATGCGTATAATTTCACAAGATACGTACCGGCATTGATAAAAGTATGAGAAGGATTAACAGTAGTTACAGGTAAAGAGCCATCACCAAAATTCCAAACATAATTGATAGCACTTGTACTGTTATTTAAAAACTGAACAGTAAATGGAGCGCAACCTATGGTGTTGCTAGTAGCCTGTGCATCCGCATTGGGGTTTTGAAAATCAAATTTAATTTTTAAAGCACCAAAATTACAATTCGTCGCCGCTGCCTTTGTTACTGAATATGCACCAGCTGTTACGGGGAAATTTTGAGTACCCCCTCCACAAGCTGAACAAATAGCTTGATAAATAATTCCATTCTCATCAAAACGACTTGTGCCACCATCTACATGCTCTCCACCACCGCCGTTTTGCCCGAAATAAGAGCCATAAACTTGAGATACAAAATTCTTATTTAGAACAATAAAATAATAATCACTACCATCAGTTGTAGCCTGTAATGGATTCATTAATGGTAACCCAATTGTTGAACCAGGATTGCCAGCAATAAGTGGTCCTCCCCAACCCGACACATAAACATTTTGGCATTTATCTACAAGGAATGCATTTATTGCAATGTCAGTAGTTGTAGTTGTACCAGTCCCAAAAACTGTTGATACAAGAATAGTTGTTAAATTCGTATTGAGTTTTGTAATATACTGACTTGAATTCGGAATTGAAAATACGCCCGGAGTTACTGGATAAGCACCCATTGTTTGACCAACTACGAAAACATGATTGCTATCGTCTGTTTGTACACCAAAAGTTTGGTCATATTGATTTGTCCCTATAAAAGTTCCTGCCATTAATGCCTTTGTAACTGTATTAAATTTCAGAAGAAATCCATCGGCTGTACCTCCTTGATAGGAGGAGTTTAATGTACCCGTAGTAACTGGAAAATTGAGGCTCTCTGTTCCCCCGGCAACAAATATTTCATTTGGGTTTATTTTGTTGATAGTTAATACATAACCTGCATCATTTTGTGTACCTCCCAAATAAGTACTCCACATTAAACTAGTTAAAGATGAGTTTAATTCAAATACAACCGCATCCTGCAAACCTCCCAATGTGGCTTGGGTTGGGAGGACCGTTGGAAAGTCTGAAGACTTACTCGAAGCCGTTACATAAACATTGTTGTTAGCATCTACAATTACTTCACTTCTCGCATCATCTGCATAGTTATGTTTCAAACCACCAATTTGCACTTCAGATAAAAAAATATTAACCCCGTCTTCTCCGCTGCCACCAACAAATGTTGAACCTAACAAAATAGTACCAGTTGAATTAAATTTTGCTACAAATATATCTCCAGCTCCATTATAAGAATTATCATAACATCCTGCTGTTAATGGGAATGATGTAGATGGAGAAAAAGTACGCCCTGCTATTACCAAATTTCCTGCATGATCAACTATCATACTATGTGGTTGCTCATTATCTGTTCCACCAAAGTAAGTTGCAAATAAAAGGCTCGTCCCTGTAGGGTCAAATTTGCTGACACTAACATCGGTAGGCACTATCCCCAAGCCTGCACCGGGATTATTACCACCACCATAGGTTGTTTGAATTGCTCCTAAAGTAATAGGATAGCTCCCAGTTAATGTTGTAGAAAAACCCGGTTGGTCATTAACGACAATTCCGCCTGCATAAAAGGCACCGGTGCTATCGTAAGTAGCTGTGTAACCCCAATTATCTGCAGTAGACCCAGTAAATGTACAGAATACAATTGCAGGGTCAATTGTAAGTGGATAATCTTTATTATAACCTTTTGGGAAAGTAAATGAAACAATATTATCAACTAAGGTAAATTTCGCAGGAACTTCCTTTCTTGCTTCATTCAGAAATTGGTAACAAAATGGTTTGAGCTCCTTTACCTCGCCCAAAGAAGTCTTTATGATTAAACAACCTTCTCTAATACTTAATCCTTCTACACCATGGTATTTCAATTTTATTTTATCCGCATCTTCATTTTTCGCAACAATAAATTCGTATTTGATGTTGCCATTTTCGCTATAAACATGAGCATCAATACCGTCATACAAGTTTTTATAGTCTACTGCTAATGCTGGATGAATATCACTTTTCCATCGTTGAGGATTTGCACCCAAATAGTAATTGTAATATCTAGTTTGAAGTTTTTGTGGCACTAAAGAAACTTCCTTATTACAATTTAGAAACTGGATATCGAAGGCATGATATTTAAGAATTGTTTCACCAGAAATCCTTCCGTGTTTTACCCCATGCATGTAAGCACTATTTGAAGCAGCAGAAAGGGAAATACGAAATCCATCTCTTTTTAGAAAAATATTTCCTGTTGCCCCCATACCTTTATACTGAAATGGAGCATCCCATTGCCCTTTATTTTGAATATATTCTATCTGGGAAGAATTATTATTTTGACAATAGGACTCTAAAACACATAAAAAAAATAAAAAAAATAATATAGCTTTATTCATGGTATAGCTTAATTTGAACAATCAGTTATTATGTAATTCACGATCGGACTAGAAGGAGCTGGGAAATACGCATTCGGAGGGATTATAAAATTATTTATATTCGTTCCATAAGCAACAGAGGATGGAGGGGCAAGG
>JANNYV010000107.1:0-2209 GCA_031410275.1 Bacteroidota bacterium | reverse complement strand
CAATACATTCAATGCTTTTTCAGGAATAAGAGATATGGGTTTGTTGACATCAAATTTATATTGTTTGGCAAGCGCTTGCACCTGTTGATAAACGTAGGCTTCTCGTGCTTCACCTAAGGGTGCAATGCCGCCTTCGGCAATACTTTTTTTCTTATCAGGAATGACACTGTTCAATTCAATTAAATAAACGGTTCCTAGCCCTTTACATTTTGGACAGGAGCCGTAAGGTGAATTAAATGAGAATGAATTTGGTGAAGGTTCATCGTACGAAAGGCCGGTATCGGCACACATGAGTTGTTTGGAAAGCAATTGAGAGTTGAGAGTTGAGAGTTGAGAGTTGTTGGTTGTTGGTTGTTGGTTCTCGACTGAAAGTTTGGAATTTTGAATTTTGGATTTGGGATTTGTAATTTGTATTTTCGAATTTGTAATTTCATCATGCTTCAGAATTAATAACTGATCATTGCCATGTTTTAAACAGCTTTGTAGACTTTCGACTAATCGTTGTCTTGATGCTTTATCAACTTTCAATCGGTCGATTACAATTTCGATATCATGTATTTTATACCGGTCGAGTTGCATTTTTTCTTTGAGCTCCATCATTTCACCATCCACTCTGATACGGAGGAATCCTTGTTTTCGAAGTTGTTCAAACAGTTCGCGATAATGACCTTTGCGACCTTTAACAATAGGAGCCAACAAAATTATTTTTTCATTTAAATAATGTTCAAAAATATGTTCAATCATTTCCTCTTCTGAATAGCGAACCATTTTTTTTTCGGTGTTGTAGCTATAGGCTTCGCCGGCTCTTGCAAATAAGAGACGAAGAAAATCGTAAATTTCTGTAACGGTTCCGACAGTAGAACGCGGACTTTTATTGGTCGTTTTTTGTTCGATGGCTATGACCGGTGAAAGTCCTTCTACTTTATCGACATCCGGACGTTCGAGGTTACCAACAAACTGTCTGGCGTAGGCTGAAAAACTTTCCATATAACGTCGTTGTCCTTCGGCATGAATCGTATCGAATGCGAGGGATGATTTTCCGCTTCCACTGATACCGGTAATAACGGTCAATTTATTTTTTGGAATGGAGAATGAAATATTTTTCAGGTTATGTTCTCTAGCACCAATGACATCTATTGTTTTACTCATTGGTGTAAAAATAGGAAGGAATGAGAAATAAGGGAATTAAATTATGTGATTCCCTATAGTATTTGGTATAATTGAATGCGAGTGGAACACGGATGGAGTATAAAGATAGATTTTCGCTTATATTCTATTTTGGTTCGTGAAGGTTTGTTCTAGGGTGTGTATCGGCGGTGCGGAGAGCGTGAGGGATAGGAGTGGAAAGCCCGGACCACTGACCGAAGTGTCAGGGGGAGGACTTGGAACGGATAGCCCGACCCTGAAGCAGGCCCGTTGACAAATTCAAAATCGTTCAATCGAATGAAAACTGTCTTTGTCATCGGGCCGCTTCGGGGGCACGCCCTGTTGAATTTGATGCGATGCATTATTTTGAAAATAAACAATACATTTGCGTCATGCATATTTTATTTCATTTATTGAAATTGATTGTGACTGCCTTTATGAAAGATAATAAGGAAAGGCAAACGCATGAATACGGAAATATTCAATTTGACAGGCGAACTAAAATAAGTGTATTTGTTGAGTCACTGAAAAAATTGAATAATAAAAATATATCGGGGTTGGAGCTTATTGAGGAGGAAAAATATGTACGAAAACTGGCAGAGAATTTAAAGAAGGAATTTGACTATTCTCCTGAGCAGTTGGAGGCCGTGGATAATATTTTATTTGAAATTTCGTACGGAACGAATGATTGGAAATTGATTAAGAAAAATATTTCAAGGCTGAATATGTAAAAAGATTTCGACGAAAAATTTACGCCATAATATAAAACGCCGGACTTGTGTATAAACTAGTCCGGCGTTTTGTAGTAAATTATTTATTAAGGATAAATTGCGTAAATAAATCCATTGATATTGGTTTGAAGAATATCGCTGTCTAAAATATCTACGTTACCATCGCCGTTTAAATCTGTTGCATAAAAGCCGAATACGAAATTGGTGATATCATTTTCGAGAAGTGGTGTATCCTGTAAGTCGATATTTTCATTGGCATCGAGGTCACCTGTGAATAGAGCCCAGATACCAGGTTCAACTTCAATCATATTATCGCCATATGCTTTTGAAGC
>JANNYV010000106.1:0-5441 GCA_031410275.1 Bacteroidota bacterium | reverse complement strand
CATAATCATTCATAAAATAATCACCTATCGGAAAGTCAGCTTCGGCAATAATTTTAAAACCCAATTTTTCATAAAAATATTGCGCAGGATTTCCACGGTTCACACATAATTCAATGATCGAATAGCCAAGTTCTTTTGCTTCCTTTTCAATGGCACTCATCAACATTTTTCCCAAACCTTTGCCTTGCATCTCGGGCGCAAAATAAAGTTTACTGAGTTTTATTTTATCCGTTATTTCAATACAATGCGAATATCCTATTAATTCATTCTCTTCCATCAATACCAAAAAATGATGCTTGGTATCCAATATTTGTTCTCTCAATAATTCTTCTTTGTAAAAGACATCCAACATGTACACAATCTGATCGAGTGGTACGAGTGAACTGTAGGTTGCATACCAAGTTCGTTTTGCCAATGCAATGATGGCATGAATATGTTCTTCTGATGCGTTTAAAATTTCCATACGAAGGCACAAAGATGTGAAGATTATTTATTTATATTTACAATTCTTAAAAATAAAAATTACGTTACATATGCAAGCATGGAATGATTATCAAAATGAACACAAAGACCGTTTTTTACAAGAACTTTTCGAACTTCTCAGAATACCATCAGTGAGCGCAGATTCATCGCATAATGCGGATACTGCGAATTGTGCCGAAGCCGTAAAGCAATCGCTGTTAAAGGCAGGATGTGATACGGTCGAAATTTGTCCCACAGCCGGACATCCAATTGTATTCGGACAAAAAATAATTAACCCTTCATTGCCTACTATATTAACCTACGGACATTATGATGTGCAACCTCCGGACCCTTTAGAACTATGGACTAGCGGACCTTTTGAACCGGTGGTGGTTGATGGGAAAATTTATGCCCGTGGTGCATGTGATGATAAAGGACAAATGTTTATGCATGTAAAAGCCTTAGAGATAATGTCGAAAACAGGAACGCTAGCTTGTAATTTAAAATTTATTATTGAAGGTGAAGAAGAAGTGGGCAGTACGAATCTTGGTAAATTTTTAGAAGAGAATGTCGACAGACTCAAAGCAGATATTGTATTGGTGAGCGACACCTCTATGATTAGTATGGAACATCCGAGTATTGAAACCGGTCTTCGTGGATTGGCTTATATGGAAGTAGAAGTCACCGGCCCAAATCGTGATTTACATAGTGGTGTGTACGGTGGTGCGGTGGCCAACCCAATTACCATTCTAAGTAAAATGATTGCCAGTATGCACGATGAAAACAATCACGTTACAGTAGAAGGTTTTTATAATGATGTGATCGATTTGACAGAAGAGGAACGTACAGCATTAAACAAAGCACCTTTTGATTTGGAAGAATATAAAACTGAACTAGGCGTGAAAAATGTGTGGGGCGAAAAGGGATATACAACTTTAGAACGCACCGGTGTTCGACCAACCTTAGAGTTGAATGGCATTTGGGGCGGTTATATTGGTGAAGGAGCAAAGACAGTTTTACCTTCAAAAGCGAGTGCAAAAATTTCGATGCGTTTGGTTCCGAATCAAAATTCGCATAAAATTGCGGATATCTTTACAGCGCATTTTAATAAGATGGCGCCTGATTATGTAACGGTAAAAGTCACTGAGCTTCATGGTGGCGAAGCAGTGGTAACACCTACCAATTCGATTGCATACAAAGCGGCTGAAAAGGCAATTACTACGACCTTTGGGAAAGCCCCCATTCCAACAAGAGGCGGCGGAAGCATTCCCATCATTGCCTTGTTTGAAAAAGTATTAGGACTAAAAACCGTATTGATGGGATTTGGTTTAGACAATGATAATATTCATTCGCCGAATGAAAAATTTGATGTGGTTAATTTTTACAAAGGCATAGAAACAATTCCACATTTCCATAAAAATTTTGCAGAGATGAGTAAGGGGTAATGACCCGTCGCAATGAAGTTATACAGAGAACATATTTGTTTTATAGGGAGAAGAAGAGAAAGGTGACCTACTTCATTTGCCCTTTTGGTGTTAGCCGGCAGAATGCATATGAATCCATAATGGCGAATTTAAATCTAACTATTCAGCAATTGGTATGTAATGAATTTCTCTTTTTCTCTTTTTCTCCTTGTAATATATTACTCGCTCTTGTGCGCAATTGTGTTTTATTGGAGGTAGACATTCATTTTTTACTTCGATAATTCGGAATTGGTGTTCATCCTAAATCATGGCTCCTAAACACGTCACCATTAAACCCGCAACTCGTAACTCTGCCCTCTCCCCAAAATAAAAAATACGACTATCGTCGCATTTTTTAGTCATTGGGTTGGGGAATATAGGTAGGCTTTATTTGTCTTCTTTGTAACCGTCCCACACATTTCGAATTGTAGGCATGTCCTTCACATCATATCCATCAGTGCTAAACATTTCGGCAGGTGCGTAACCGGCGTTAATATCTTCCATCGTCATAATGCATTCTTGCGAATGTCCATCCTTCGGGATCAAATGTGTTTGGATAGCAATCCCTTTCATACCTGCATCGAAATAGGCATTTTGATTTTGGCCTGTTCCTGCAAACACATGATACAAGGCACGATTTAGTTGCATGTAATCAATTTTGCTTTCTGTAGTCACCCATAATTCCGTGGTATACTTTTCTGTTTCATGAATATACTTACGGCATTTATATCCTTCGATGATTTTGTATTCGTTTGTTGTTTTTAAACTCGCTTCACCATTTGCCAACTGAGCATTGTCTTTTTTTATAGCCACCTTTGCAACCCAATCGATTGTTTTTAATTCCATGCGCATGCCGGTCTTTCTTCCTTTCTTGTCGGTCATCAACATGGTACTTTTCCCTTCTTTAAAATTCATAATTGTTCTATCCATACTACTGCCATGCGTTGTATTCTCAAACTTCATCACAGAGGCACAATTATATTCTTTATAATAATACGTGATACTCATATTACTCTTAGGCTTCTCCGGAAATTCCATGACCATCGTTAAACTCATGGTTGGGAATGCCTGAATTTTTTCACGGCTTTTTTTATCTGATTCATCCCAAGCATCCAAACGTTCATCGACCGCTTTCTCACCTTTTACTCGTTCATCTTCATGCGTAGCTTCTTGCTTTTTTTCAATATCATTCTTTAAGGCTTTATGCACATAGCCCCGTTGTGTAAAGCCTGTGATAGCGCATAAAAGAAGAACATGAATAAGTAAAATAGTTTTCATCACAAATAATTCTGATTGCAAATATGGAGGATTGATAGCAATCAAAATCTAGTAATGAGTAAGTGGTTAATATAATAAAGTATTTGGCAGGATTGGAAGGGAAAGTGGTTTGGTAGGGAGTTGCGGGTTAAGGAGTTACGAGTTAGGGAGTTATACGCTGGGAATTCGTCAATACTTTAACTCAATAACTCACAACACGCTAACCCGTAACTAATCGCTGCTGCTACTTCTCTGCCGGTTGCGACATAGCCGATAAATAAAATTGCAATGTTTCTTTGTTCAGTTTGTCCTGGTTGACTTCGATAGACGGTAAGATATCTATCAATGCATTAATTCGTCCTTCGAGGGGTAAAAATTTATTGATGACGGCAATTTTCCGGTCTTGTAAAATACAATAACCGCTATGGAAATTCCCTTTTTCAAAACGAATACTGTATCCGATTTCATCATAGAGTTCTTCAAATTTTTTTAATGTTGCCGGTGTATACTTTATACTCATATCTTTGCGTTATTGAAAAATAGTTTTATTCAGATGGCTAAATTAATTCAAAACAAGTTCCTGCTTCTTTTTCTCTTATGCAATTTATACACATACGCTGCGAATGCTCAAATGGGCGAAGATGATGATCGTGTTTTTTTCGGCGGCTTAGAAGTCGGTGGTAATTTTTCGCAGGTAGATGGCGATAATTTTGCCGGGTATCATAAGGCAGGTTGGAATTTGGGTGTCATTGTGTATACGAAATTAGCTGACCAATTTGCTGCAAGTATGGAGCTGCTCTACGCTCAGAAAGGAAGTCGGGCTTCACAAGGGCAAGTGCCGCGATATGCGAATGACCAAAACACAATTCTCACAGATTATAAAATTGTGCTGAATTATGCCGAGGTGCCGATACTGCTTAATTATTTTGATAAACGGAAAAGTAATTTTGGTGCGGGTTTTTCATACGCGCAATTATTCAAAAGTCAGGAGACCTATAAAGATGGGCAAGGAAATTTGTATGAAAATGATGCAAGCATTTACCCGTTTAAGAAGTATGATATAAATTTTATTCTCAATGGAAATGCTCATTTGTGGAAAGGTTTGTCGTTCAATTTACGATTTCAATATTCACTGATTCCGGTGCGAAGTGCGTATAATAATATAACGGGTCTGCGGCCACAGTTCAATCATTTGTGGTGTACGAGATTTGTATATCTTTTTTAAAATGCGATTGTCAATTTCAAGTATGAGAATTAGTTGGGCGGCACACACGCTTTCCGCTACAATCTTTTTTTGCAAAAAAGGATTTCCGCTACAATCGTTGCCGCAATACATACTCAATTCATGATACTCCCATTTAGAACATATGTTCTGTATTCAAAAAAAAATAATCATTGCTTTCAATGAGATATACAAGATGAAAATATCCGTATTGATTTTTTTTGGTGTTGCCTTTTTAATTTCTTGCAACAATCAGCGTGTTCAAAAAAAAAGCGCACCTGATAAAAAAAATGTCATCATTTCAATACAACCTTTTGATGATTTGCCGGCAAGTTATGCAAATGCAGTTTATACGTCACTGAAAGAAATCTATTCTTCAATTGAATTGAAGAAGCCAATTCCATTTCCAAATGCAGCACTCAATATAAATAGGACACGATACAGAGCAGACTCACTCATTCGTATGCTGAGCAACCATACTGCAGATGGTTATTTGACTATCGGACTGACCACAAAAGATATTAGCACCACCAAAGGTGCGGTATTAGATTGGGGTATTATGGGTTTAGGATTTTGTCCGGGTAAGGCATGTATTGCATCCACATTTCGATTGCATAAAGAACAAAGGTTGAGTGAACTTTTTAAAGTAGCTATACATGAATTGGGCCATACACAAGGATTGAAACATTGTATTGTGAAGACATGCTTTATGCGTGATGCCGAAGGAAAAAATCAGACGAATGAAGAAAAGGAATTTTGTCTCGATTGTAAAAAAGTGTTGGTTGCCGCAGGTTGGAAGTTGAAATAAATTTGATTCACAGAAAAGATTTGTTTGTGCGAGGATGTGTGAGGGATAGTAGCGAAAAGCCTTTTTTGCAACGCTGGCAGGGTTATACCCACGAGCACATTTAACCCTGACAGCGTTAAGCAAAAAAGCTTGCAGCGAATAGCCCGACCCCTAAGCAGACCCGTTGGCAAATTTGTAAGCGCTTAATCAATTGAAAACTTTCTTTGCCAACGGGACGCTTCGGGGGCAC